>NZ_AJIN01000057.1:0-67577 GCF_000257925.1 Prevotella sp. oral taxon 306 str. F0472 | reverse complement strand
TTTTTACTTAGTTCTCTTTGTTAATAACTCTCTGTTAGTCTTCCCAAGCGGAAAAATCGTCTTCGTTCTCATTGTCAGCTCCCTGCCATGCTGGTGCTTGCTTAGCACTGCTGATGGTTCCTCCAGGTGTTGCTGGGTTGTGCTGACCATTAAAAGGAGACCCCGCCATTAAATTAGTGGTTTCGTTTACCTGAACTATTACGCAATTAGGTGCAGAATAGTTCTTCTTTTCTTTCTTTTTCTCCATTGTTTTATTGATTAAAAATAGTTGTTATTTCGTGCTTAATTTCTCTATATTTCGGTTTAGGTACGGACACAAAAAAAGAACAAAGGAAACTCCTAGAAGTCCTTTGTTTACAGGGTTTGCGGCACGCTTCGCGCGCGCGTACGCGAGAAGAAAAAAATGTGTAATTTACGTCTGCTCTACTAGAGAGAGAGAGAGAGAGAGAGAGAGAGTATACAAATATTTGGAACTACCAAATTATTTGCTATCTTTTTCTCGTATTTAGATGTTAAAGATTCCAACGCAATAGCACGGCTTACACCTTTATTATATAAGGCGCAAACGTTAGCTTGATTGAATTTCGTTGTTTGTAACATCATTATTAATAAGTTAATTCTCACTCAACGGGCGCAAAGGTAATAAGAATTAATTAACTAGCCAAATAAAAACAAAAGAAAAAGCCTCACCCCCGACCCCTCTCCGAATGGAGAGGGGAGTAGAGAGTACCATTAATACGTATTCTTTAAAAAAGGAGTGTGATGTAATAAGAATATTGTACCTTTGCCGTCCTAATAGATGATTATAACATAAGGAAACGATAAAGGTAAGACACATGTCCAACGAACTAATGTATCAGATACTTCGTAACTTCCCGTTCGCTCCGACCACCGACCAGATGCATGCCCTTGATGTCTTCGAACGCTTTATGACCGATAGCGATGAGCGTTGTGTGATGATACTCCGAGGTAGTGCTGGTACGGGCAAAACCTCCTTAGCAAGTGTTATTGTGCGCACGCTCTTAGACTTGCAATACAAGATAAGCCTCCTCGCACCCACTGGTCGTGCAGCAAAAGTATTCTCTTTAAACTCTGGTCAGCCTGCTGCTACCATTCATCGAAGTATCTATCGAGAGCGAACATTCGCTGGATTGGATGGAAAGTTCAACCTTAATGCGAATCTCTATCGTAATCGTTTGTTCCTGATAGACGAAGCCTCAATGATAAGTCTAACCTCCGTGAACTCCACCTTTGGGAGTGGTTGCTTGTTAGACGACCTCATTCAGTTTGTTTATAACGAGCGCAACTGCCGAATGTTGCTGATTGGTGATAAGGCGCAGTTGCCCCCTGTGGGTGAAGCCGAGAGTCCCGCCTTACGTGCTGACGTGTTAGCTGCTTATGGCTTGAAGGTCTATGAGTGTGATTTGAATGAAGTTCTCCGTCAGAGCCAAGACTCTGGTATCCTCTATAATGCCACCATCATTCGGCAAATGATTACCCACGACCAAGCAACAGCACTACCCCAGATTCGCCTCAAAGGCTTTACCGATATCTCAATCGTACCTGGCGATGAACTCATAGAAAGCCTTTCAACGAGTTATGCAGAAGTAGGAATAGATGAAACTATGGTTATCACACGGTCGAATAAGCGTGCCAATATCTTCAATCAGGGTATTCGTAATATGGTATTAGGGCGTGAAGAAGAATTGACAACGGGCGATATGTTGATGGTGGTGAAGAATAAGTATAAAGCCCCCCACAATCCCCCCGAAGGTGGGGAAGCCCAAGCAGCAGGGGAGGGAATGCAAGGTAAGGCGACCTCCAACAAAGGTCTGACTTCTTTCAGGGGGATTGAAGGGGGCTTCATAGCCAATGGCGACCGTGCTATTGTGCGTAGTGTTCGCAATGTGCGGGAGCTTTATGGATTCCGCTTTGCCGATGTTACCTTATCATTCCCCGATTACGACAATACCGAAGAGGATATGATCGTCATCCTTGATACGCTCACAACGGAAGCACCAGCACTAACGCACGAACAGAACGAACAACTCTTTCAACAAGTACTGGCAGATTATGCCGACGTGCCACTGAAGTCTGATCGTATGAAGAAGATACGTGAAGATGATTATTACAACGCTTTGCAAGTGAAGTTCGGATATGCGATTACCTGTCATAAAGCACAAGGTGGGCAGTGGGCGCACATCTATCTTGACCAGGGATATATGACTGATGAGATGCTGACTCCCGACTATATCCACTGGCTCTATACGGCATTCACCCGTGCCACGGAGCACCTTTATCTCGTTAATTGGCCGAAGACACAGGTGGAGGAAGCGTAAGATTAGTGCGAAAGAGAGGGAGTATTTGTAAGTCTTATTTGTACGTATAAGCCTGTTTGACACTTGCAGATACATATAATCATGGAAGTTAAAGAGTGCCTCTACTTGTATATTCAAGTAAGTCGTCCATTCTTTAACTTCCTTGTTATGTATGGTTAGAGCCCCTTTATTTAACAGGTTTGACCAATCTTTCTCACCCGTTTGCGAATCGTTTTCCACCTGTTTCAGCATTATTTATCACCCGTTCCCCATTTCTTTCTGACGTGTTGCGCATCATTTACACACGCACATAAAGTTAGTTTCATCGTGAAGAGACAATGGTTTCATCACGATGAGACACTGGTTTCATCATGATGAGACACTAGCTTCATCACGATGAGACTAATAAAAGATATAGATGAAAAAGACGTAAGACGCATGGGAAAGGGACTGGAAGATAGGGAGAAAGAATGCGGAAGCCTATTAGACAAGGAGTGCAAACAGGTCATCTTATTGAGCAAAGAACACTTTAAGAAATCTCCGCCAGCTTCCTATTGCCTCCTTAGATGAGTGGATATATCCCCTAAACAATGCAAAGAAATAGGGATAGACGTCCTCGTCCGGAAACCCCACCCATCCTCTCCAGAGGGGAGGAGTGCCTAATGGAAGCTAATCTGGATAGGTTTCTTTCTATTCAAGTGGCACCAAAAAGTAGGGACAGACGCCCTCGTCTGTCCGCATAAGAAGGGGGAGTTCGTTACGAATTAGATGCGATTTGGCGGACAGACGAGGGCGTCTGTCCCTACTTTATGGTACTATCTATATTCAAAGATACGCCTATCTCCGTGGGAGAAGGGCGTCTCTTTGATGTGAGAAGAGGCTTTCTTCATGGCAAGAAGGGCGTCTCTTCATTTGCACCTGCTTGTTCGTTGCTAACGAGGCATTGCTGCGTTACACTTGAAACTCATTGCTACTTTGCTATGGGATGTTTGCTTGTGCAATGCTACCTGTTAGCTTTTCAACCATTATCCTCGCTGCATTATCAGGTGCAATAGCATCTCCTAGGCGTTCGCGAACGATTTGATAATCGGCAAGCATGCGCTCACGAGCAGGCTGACCAGGTAAGATTCGATATAACTCATTGGCTATATTGTAAATTGAAAAGCGGTCGGCGAGTAATTCCTGTACGATTTCTTTATCGGCAATGAGGTTGACGAGGGAGATGAAACGCACCTTAATTATATGCTTGAAAGCGAAACGAATGAGCTTCGGAACGGGCGTTTCATAGCAAACCACTTGCGGAACATTGAGTAAGGCGGTCTCAAGTGTTGCGGTTCCACTCGTTACTAATGCCGCTGTGGAGTGGGTGAGTAACTCGTAAGTCTGCAACTCCACCATCTTAGCTTCACTATCTCCGAGATATTTCTTATAGTATGATTTCTCGATAGAAGGGGCTGCCGCAATCACCATTTGATAATCTTCAAAGTGGCGTGCAGCCTCAAGCATTGACGGAAGATTATCCTTTATCTCTTGTTTCCTACTGCCTGCAAGGATAGCAATAATCGGTTTCGACGATAAGTTATTACGCTGACAGAACTCATCTTTCGACTCTGTGTAAACATGTTGGAAGTTATCTACTTCCTCCTTAGTTGGGTTGCCAACGTAATGTATTTTGTAGTGATGTTTCTTCTCATAGAAAGCTATTTCAAACGGAAGAATAGAGAACATCTCCTTCACATCACGCTTAATAGCTTTGATTCTCCACTCCTTCCATGCCCATATCTTCGGTGAGATGTAATAGAAGACAGGTATGTTTGTATTCTTCTTTACATATTTGGCAATACTAAGATTGAAGCCTGGATAGTCGATGAGGATTACTACGTCGGGTTGCCAACGTACAATATCTTCCTTGCACATCTTCATGTTCTTGAAGATAGTAGGTAGGTGGAGTAGAACCGGCACAAAGCCCATGTAGGCAAGTTCCCTATAATGTTTAACCCTTGTTCCACCCACTCTCTGCATTAGATCTCCACCCAAGAAGCGGAACTCTGCAGCAGGGTCATATTGCATCAAAGACTGCATCAGTCGTGAAGCATGTAGATCACCAGAGGCCTCACCAACAATCAAGTAATACTTCATATATCAAGTGTTTAGAGGGTATTCCACGTGTTCATCTTCTCAATCATATCGTAGTCCGTGACGTCAATACGTGTTGGCGTAACCGATACATAGCCATGATTTAAAGCCCATTGATCCGTGTCGGTGGCATCGGGTTCATCGTTTCGATAATGCCCAGTTAGCCAATAGTAATCGAAGCCACGAGGGTGTTTGCAACGTTCAACCTCCCGTGTCCAACTACCGAATCCCATACGGCAAACCTTCAAGCCAGCGAACTTCTCCACCTTAGGGAAGTTCACATTCAAGCATACGCCCTTAGGGAGTCCATCGGTAAGAACCTTCTTTACAATCTTTCTTACGTAATCCCTGAGGTAAGAGAGGTCGGCTTCTGTGTTATAGTCACAGCTTGAGAAGGCAATAGAAGGAATATATTTCATACAGCCTTCATAGGCTACTCCCATCGTACCACTGTAGTGATTATTCACAGAAGAGTTGTCGCCATGGTTGATACCACTAAGAATTAAATCTGGTTTACGCTCTTTGAGCAACTGATCTAATGCAAGTTTAACGCAATCGACAGGCGTTCCAGTGCATGACCATACCTCACAATTAGGAATGTTATGACGTTGTTTCAATAACAAATAATCAGTTACCGAGAAGGCACATGAGAATCCAGAACGTCCAGACTCGGGTGCACAAACAACCACATCAGCAAAGTCTGTGAGGAAAGAAACCAACGTGCGAATACCATTCGAGTGGTATCCATCATCGTTAGAGACGAGTATGAGAGGTCTATTAAATTCCATTGTTTCACTTTTGTTTCAGTGCAAAAGTACGAAAAAAGGTTTATAAAGCATACCTGTCTCACATAATTTGTGTATCTTTGTAGCCTAATAAACGTATTTGGATTATATAGAGAAATGGGAAAGATTATCGCTCTCGCCAATCAAAAAGGCGGTGTTGGAAAGACTACAACCACCATCAATTTAGCGGCTTCTCTTGCTACTTTAGAGAAGAGCGTGTTGGTTATCGATGCCGATCCACAGGCTAATGCGTCAAGTGGTTTGGGTGTAGATATAAAGGAAGTGGACTGTTCTATTTATGAATGTATCATTGACCATGCCGATATAAGAGACGCTATCTACACAACTGATATTGATGGGCTTGATATTGTGCCCAGCCATATTGACCTTGTCGGAGCCGAGATTGAGATGTTGAAACTCAGCGGGCGTGAGAAGGTAATGAGCAATTTGCTTGCTGAGATTCGTGATGATTATGATTACATTCTGATAGACTGTAGTCCGTCATTAGGGCTCATTACGGTCAATGCCTTGACTGCAGCTGATTCCGTAATCATACCTGTTCAGTGTGAATACTTCGCTTTGGAAGGTATTAGCAAACTGCTGAATACAATCAAGATTATTAAGAGTAAGCTTAATCCGAAGCTCGAGATAGAAGGCTTCTTATTGACAATGTATGATAGTCGTCTTCGGTTAGCTCGACAGATATATGATGAAGTTAAGCGTCATTTCCAGGAACTGGTGTTCCGTTCAGTCATACAACGTAACGTGAAGTTATCCGAGAGTCCGAGTCATGGATTACCAGTTATCCTCTATGATGCAGACTCTACTGGTGCAAAGAATCACCTTAATCTGGCAAAAGAAATCATCGAAAAGAATAAGAAATAAGGAATGGCTGTACATAAGAAATACAATCGAAATGCAAAGACAAATGCGTTGGGTCGTGGGCTTGACGCATTGATTTCTACTGATACTGTTAGTACACAAGGCAGCTCAACGATTAATGAGATAGCCTTAGATCAGATTGAAGCGAATCCTAATCAACCACGTCGTGAGTTTGATCCAGTCGCTTTGGAAGAGTTGGCAAATAGTATTCGTGAGCTTGGATTAGTACAACCAATCACCTTGAGACAGATAGCTGATAGCCGCTTCCAGATTATCGCTGGTGAGCGACGTTGGCGTGCAAGCCAGTTAGCTGGATTAACAGCTATACCTGCTTATATTCGAACGATTAAGGACGAAAGTGTGATGGAATTGGCGTTGGTAGAGAATATCCAACGTGAAGACTTGAATGCTATTGAAATCGCACTTGCCTATGAACACTTGTTGGAGAAGAGTGGTATGACACAAGAGAGAGTGGCAGAGCGTGTAGGAAAGAGTCGTGCCGCTATAGCTAACTATCTTCGTCTTTTAAAACTTCCAGCGCAAGTGCAGATGGCATTACAGAAGAAGGAAGTTGACATGGGGCATGCTCGTGCATTGTTATCATTAGATAGTCCGGCATTACAACTGAAGCTTTATCGTGAGATTCTAAAGAATGGTTATAGTGTTAGAAAGGTAGAGGAACTATGTCAACAGCTTAATAGTGGGGAAGACATACAGTCTGCCAAGAAGAAAATAGCGGCCCGCGCACGTCTGCCGGAGGAGTTTAATATCCTCAAGCAACGCCTTTCCTCTTTCTTTAACACAAAGGTTCAGATGAGCTGCAATGCGAGTGGAAAGGGGAAGATAAGTATTCCGTTTGCTTCAGAAGAAGAATTGGAGCATATAATGGAAGTGATGGATAAAATGAAGTAAAGTACTTCTTTACAGGTATTAGTTAATAAAGACGGATAGTGATGATGGTTAAGAATATAATTCGTAGGGGGATATTAGCAGTAGGGATGCTCGTTTGTTCAATGGGTATGCAGGCTCAGAATGTCTCTGATGATACGATAAAAGTAATCTATCCAGGCGATTCCTCCGTAGTTAAAGTTCCTAATTCACAAGAAAAGTATGTGGAGGAAAGAGCGATATTAACACCAGATGATGAAGGACGTCTTACTTCCGTTGTGCGTAAGGATAGCCTTAGTCTTGTGAAGCGACAAGGTCGTGATTGGGCAAAGTGGCGTCCTAATCCTAAGAGAGCACTGTGGTTAGCATTGGTATTACCTGGTGCTGGACAGGTTTATAATCGTAAGTATTGGAAGCTCCCAATATTCTATGGCGGTATTGTTGGGTGTATTTACGCAATGACATGGAATAATCAGATGTATCATGACTATGCACAGGCATACGTTGATCTTGTTGATAATGACCCTACGACCCAGAGCTATAATAGCTTCTTGCATTTGGGTACAACGATTACATCTGCTAATGAAGAACGCTATAAAAACATATTCAAACAACGTAAAGATCGCTATCGTCGTTGGCGCGATTTGAGCATCTTTGCAACCGTGGCAGTCTATGCTTTATCAGTTATTGATGCTTATGTAGATGCCTCCCTGTCGGATTTTAATATTTCAGATGACCTGTCATTACACATTGCACCGACAGTCATTCAAGATAAGAGTATCGCTACGCCAAATCATCCCTTCCGTTCTTCGGCAATAGGACTAGGCTGTAGTTTGACATTCTAAGCAGTGACGCACTGTATTTGCGTTAACTAAATAAGACGTAATGAACCATAAGAGATATTTCGTTGCACTATTAATTACACTGGTGACAACTGCTAGTTTACACGCGCAGAGTCAAATTGTTATAGACAATCATGGTAAGAGTCTAGATGTTGTAATACCAACTGCTGATGGCTCATTGACTGGTTATGTTGATGTTGACTACTCAGATGATAAGTTCTATGAAAGTGGTAAACTTCAGGGCGTGAATAGTGAGGAAACAACAGAGAAAGGCACTATCGGGGATTTGGAAGAAGGTTTGGAAGGTATTGAACGTAAGATGCGTAGCCTTTCAGAAGTGATGACATTGACTTGTAATGACGAAGTGAAACGATATATTGATAGGTACACAAAGGCTGGGCGGAAGTCTACGAGTTACTTACTTGGGCGTGCAAGCTATTACAACCCATTCTTTGAAAAGGCCTTGCGTAGCTATGGTCTACCACAAGAACTGAAGTATCTTCCTATTATAGAATCAGGTCTTAACCCTAATGCAACATCGCGAGTTGGAGCCGCAGGACTATGGCAGTTCATGACAACTACGGGTAAACAATATAACCTTCAGATTGATAATTACATTGATGAAAGGCGTGATCCTGAGAAGTCATCCTATGCTGCTGCACGCTTGCTAAGCGATCTTTATAATCGCTTTGGAGATTGGACTCTAGCTTTAGCAGCTTATAATTGTGGTCCAGGACGTGTGAGTAGTGCTATTACTAAGGCTGGGGGTGGATCCGATTTTTGGGCAGTTTATCGTTATCTCCCTAAAGAGACACGAGGTTATGTGCCTGCTTTTATAGCCGTAAACTACGTGATGAATTATTATGGCGATTATAATATAACACCGCTTCCAACCAATCTTCCAGCTCAATGTGATACTGTTGTGATAGAGAAAGATGTTACATTAGCGAAGGTGGCAGACGTTTTGGGGATTGAATTAGATAAGATTAAAACACTTAATCCGCAGTACAAGTTGGGTGTAGTGAAAGCCTTTTCCACTTACGGAATGGCTAAGTTAAGATTGCCAGTAGATATGATTGAGAAGTTTAACGATAGTAAAGAACTTATATATCAAGATGAGGCATCATTCGAGAAAACCAACCCTAATGTCGTTGCTACTAACACGAACCAAACAACCGCACTACATAGACAGGGCGTAATGATGCACTAAACAAGTCTTTCACCTTATTATATATAGGAAAGGATGCACTATGGATAAAGACAAGGAACGAACAGAAGAAAAAGTGATTGATTATGAGAAGATGGTTGATGAAGCCTTTCAACATCTTCTAGATACCTATCTTGCCTCTCGTCATCGTAAGAAGGTTGACATCATAACTAAGGCTTTCAACTTCGCACGACAGGCTCATAAAGGTGTTCGCCGATTGTCAGGTGAGCCATATATCTTGCACCCAATCGCTGTTGCTCAGATAGCTTGTGAAGAGATGGGACTTGGTGCAACGAGCATTAGTGCAGCCTTATTACATGATGTTGTAGAGGATACAGACTACACAGTAGAGGATATTGAAAACATCTTCGGATCGAAGATTGCGCAGATAGTTGATGGTCTGACAAAGATTTCTGGAGGCATTTTTGGAGAGCAAGCCTCCGCTCAAGCAGAGAATTTCAAGAAGCTCTTATTGACGATGAGTGACGACATTCGAGTCATACTCATTAAGATTTGTGACCGCTTACACAATATGCGCACCCTTGCTTCACAGCCTGCTAACAAACAATACAAGATTGCTGGTGAAACGCTCTATATCTATGCGCCGCTTGCGAATCGACTAGGTCTTAATAAGATAAAGACCGAATTAGAGGATCTTAGTTTCCGTTATGAGCACCCTGACGCATACGCTTCTATTGAGAAGAAGTTGGCTTCTACGCAAGCACAACGCGACACTCTCTTTGACGAGTTTACTGCTCCTATCCGCAAAGAACTCGATAAGATGGGCTTTGAATATGAGTTGAAAGCACGTGTGAAGAGCCCTTACTCCATTTGGTGTAAGATGCAGAATAAACATGTAACATTCGAAGAGATCTATGATATCCTTGCTGTTCGAATCATCTATAAGCCTAAGTCTAAGGAAGAGGAAATCAATAACTGCTTCCAAATCTACGTCGCCATCAGTCAGATATACAAGAGTCATCCCGATCGACTTCGTGACTGGGTGAACCATCCAAAGGCTAATGGTTACCAGGCATTACACGTCACTTTGATGTCAGCAAAGGGTCGATGGATAGAGGTGCAGATTCGTTCTGAACACATGAACGAGCTTGCTGAACAAGGATTTGCAGCCCACTGGAAGTATAAGGATGGTGGAGAAATAACAGAAGATGAGGGTGAATTGAATGAATGGCTTAGTACAATCAAGGAGATTCTGGATGATCCTCAGCCTGATGCAATGGACTTCTTAGATGCTATTAAGCTCAATCTCTTTGCCTCAGAGATATTTGTCTTTACTCCAAAAGGGGAGATTAAAACAATGCCAGCAGGCTGTACTGCACTCGACTTTGCCTTTCAGATACACACATTCCTTGGTAGTCACTGCATTGGAGCAAAGGTTAATCACAAGCTAGTACCGCTTAGTCATAAGTTACAAAGTGGTGATCAAGTTGAGATACTCACGTCTATGTCACAGCATGTTGACCCCTCTTGGATTAACTTCGTATCGACTGCTAAGGCAAAAGCAAAGATACAAGCAATCCTTCGTAGGGAGAGTCGTGAGGTGCAGAAGAATGGTGAAGAGCGATTGTCGCAATGGTTGAGAGCAAACGACTTAGAGATGACAACGGTCGTATTAGATAGGCTTTGTGAGTTGCACGACCTTAAGAAGCACGATAGTCTCTTCTTGTCTATTGGGGATAAGACAGTCATCCTTGGAGATACAGATCTTAATGAACTTCGAGGGAAGAATAAGTCAGAGAAGCCTACAGAAGGGCGTGGTTGGCGTCGTTATGTGCCATTCTTGAAGACAAGTGGAAAGAAGGAGATGCAAGCCGTGAACACGGATGACTCGGAGCGTTCTGAAGGTTTGATCGTTGTAACAAAGGACTTAAATAAGAAGAAGCCAATCTTCATCAATGAGGATAATGTCTATCGTTATGTATTCCCACATTGCTGTCATGCCATACCAGGGGACGATATCTTGGGGTATATCGATAATAAGAATCACATTGAGATACACAAACGTTCATGTCCAGTAGCAGCTAAATTGAAAGCCAGTTATGGTACTCGTATATTGGATGCAAAGTGGGATATGCACCGCAGTCTATTCTTTGAAGCAGCTATACAGATACGTGGTATTGACAGAAGTGGTATGTTACACGATATTTCCGATGTGCTTTCTGATCAGCTAGGAATCAATATTCGTAAGATCACAATCACGAGTGATAATGGCATATTTGATGGTACAATAGAGATGCAAGTACATGATCGCAATGATGTAGAAGTGATTGTTGAGAGTATGAAGAATATAAAAGGTGTACAAGAAGTACAATCTGTTTTATAGGTAAGAAGGTTTCCAGAAGTCACCATGTAGCTTCCTTGTAGGGAAGAAGTGACTAATGGATACAAGTAAAGGAGAGGCTTTCTTCGTTTTGAAGAAAGCCTCTCTTCGTTGCAAAGAAACGCCTTCCTTCTATGAAGAAGGGCATTTCTTTCTTTTATCCTCATTGTCATGTCTCACGTAACTCAATATGTTAGAATACGAAAGACACGAACTTCTCCACCCTAAAATCCTATATCTAACATACCATAAAATAGTGTTTTGTAGTTGAAATAACCATGTTCTTACCCAAAAATAAGTAATATGTAAATCGCTAAAAGTAAGTATTGCAGTAATAAATAAATATCTATACCTTTGCAAACGATTAAGGTGTTGTATAGAATAAAGTACTGAATAGGACTTCATCTACAAACAAACATCTACGAATCTGCGGACCTGTAGGCAATAGCCAATAGATCTCTAAGCTTAATTTATGAACTGAGTAGCATATTAAAAGATACTTATTTCTCCTGCAAAGAGTGGGAGAATTGCATAAACTTAAGTGATAAACTACTCACAATCTGATAATATATGATTAAATTAAAGATGAACTTTGGAAGGCATGTTAGATTATTGTCATCTACAATCCTAATGTCTTCTTTGTTACTTTTCTCGCCTCCACTCTTAGCCTCGATAACGGCGCATGGGAGGGAACATGTTGGTGATGATGATAAGAATGAAGGTTCTTCAATCACCTTTTCCGTAGTTGCTGAACAATCTCAAGAGCCCCTCGTTGGTGCTGTGATACATTGCGAAGGCTTGGCAACTCCCGTTGTCACGGATATTAATGGTCGTTGTGTGGCTAAGTTCAAACATCCTGTAACTCGCATAAAGGTTTCGGTCTCTTATTTAGGTTACAAGAACTTGTCACGCTTGATAGTTGTTCCAGCAGACGGACAAGTGGTCTTGACGATGAAAGACGACTCTAAGCAGTTGGATAATGTGACGATTACAGCCTTGAAAGGACATACCACTGTCTTGCAACAATCGGCGTCTATTAGTCAAGAGGCATTAGAGAAAGGCGGTGCAACCTCACTAGCCAAACTACTTGAGACGGTGCCTGGCGTGAGCTCGATTAGCACAGGAAACACGATTGCCAAACCTGTTATTCAGGGTATGCACAGTAGTCGAATCCTATTGATGAACAATGGAGTTCGACTCGAAAGTCAGAGCTGGGGAGCCGATCATGCACCCGAGTTAGACTATACGGGATCGAGTATGGTTGAGGTAGTCAAGGGTGCCGAGTGCATTCGTTATGGCTTTGGTGCGATGGGCGGAGTTGTTCTCTTGAATGATGCTCCACTACCTTATGGAAACAAGAAGACCATGGTGAGCGGTAATGTCAATATGGGATATGACACCAACGCAAGGGGCTTTAGCGGTTCAGGTAGTATAGAAGCTGGACGCAAGAATATCGGTCTGCGCCTACATGGAATGTACACAAAAGGCGGTGATTATCGCACTGCCGATTACGTCTTAAACAATACTGGTTATAACACAATAAGCCTCTCTGCACTTGCAGGATATCAAGGGAGAAAGGTGACAGCGACGCTCTTCTCGAGTATTTATTACCAACGAAGTGGAATCTATTATGCTAGTAAGATATCCGATTTGAACCAACTCATCAAACGCTTCGAGTATGGACGTCCAGACCCAGAGACCGTTAAACCCTTCTCATATAGCATTAAGCCGCCATTCCAGCAGTCGCAACATGTAACGCTGAAAGGCGAATTGAAGTGGGATATTAACGCTTATCACCATCTCGACTTCACCCTTTCTTTCCAAGAGAACTTGCGTCAGGAGTTTGAAAACAGGAAGAAGGCGCAATGGAGTTGGATACCTGTTCAAGACTTGATATTGAAGACTTATAAGTTTGATGTGCTCTGGCATGCTAAGTGGAAACGATGGAACATGACCACAGATGCAGGCTTATCTAATACCTATCAAACGAACTTCAACTATCCAGGAACTAAACAACCAGCCTTCGTTCCGAACTTCGCTGCCCTCTCAATGGGTGGTTACTTCTTGCATAAGGCAGAGTTCGGTCGATTGCAATGTGCCTTGGGTATGCGTTATGACTTCCGTGTAATGTCGGTGAATGGATATAGTAGTTTGAGTAATTACACTTACTATGATGACTTCAAGCTGTATAGTAACTTCACCATGAGTCTGGCGTCTCATTACCAGTTGACAGACCTTTGGGACATCCGAGCTAACATTGGTTGGTCATGGAGACCACCTGATATTAACGAGTTATATGCCATTGGCTTGCAGGATGGTTCTTACTGGGTAGTGGGCAATAAGAACCTTGCCAGTGAGCGAGGATACAAACTCGTGGTAGGTACAAGATACCGCAATGCGTGGTTGTCAGTAGAGCCGAGCTTCTTCTTACAGCGCATTAATAGCTACATCTATGACCACATTGGAGAAGGCAAAGACCGCTTCCATAACCATCCGAGTGGTAAGTATCCTAAGTTCATCTACGATCAGGACGATGTGAAACTATATGGTGGTGATATTGAGGCAACGCTTAAACCTTTGCAAGGACTCACCTTTGTGGGTAAAGGCGAATGGATGTTCGCACGCAATCTGACGCATAACGACTGGCTACCTTTTATGCCTTCCGATCGTTACGGACTATCATCTACCTACGAACGAGGACTTACGAAGGATGATAAATATCATGGTTCGTTGTCGTTATCGGGTATTTATGTGACAAAGCAAACCCGCTTTGACCCTGATAAGGATTTAGTTCCTGACTCGCCACCTGCTTACTTCCTTTTGAATGGTACAGCCGAGTTGCGCATCAAACTACAGCAACGAAGAGAATTGAAGTTTATGCTTGTGGGTGAAAACATCCTTAACGCATTATATAAGGAGTACACTGATCGGTTCCGTTACTACGCCCATGAGCGTGGAGCCAACTTCTCCTTACGTACATTGTTTAAGTTCTAATCAATCGAAAAGTATATGAAACGAAATAGAAACATACTATCGCTACTTGCCATAATGCTAATGGGACTCCTGCTCGGGAGTTGTTCCAACGATCAAGTAGATGACTTCTTCAAGAAGATAGTACAGGCTCCGCCCTCATCAATAGAGCGTGATGTGAAGGGACATGAACAGATTTATGCTGTCCACGCCATCCTTAGAATGGGGTATAAAGGGGGAATGATTGGTGTCGGACCAGATGGTAATGACTCGCTCACAGCCTATAATACCTATCATGTGGTTAGTCCGGAAACAATGTTACCCATTATGCAGGAGATTGATATCACACGTGATGATGATGGGCAGATGACCATTACTACCGAGCGTAATTGCTTTGATGTAATAGCGTCAGACAATATCTATTACGGTTTAGAACTCAAGTATTATGACCGCAACGGAATGCTTATCAATCATCAATTCTCGGGCTATCCTTTCACGAAAGATAAGGAAGGTTACAGCATACCAGACGAGGATAACGCCACCTTACTGGTGCATCAACACTTCTTTGGAGTAGGTAACTCGTCATTGGATCAAGAGGTTTCTACGGGTACAGGAAGTGCTGAACGCAAGAAAGGAATACAGTTGGCTTATCCACGTTCGTTGGCTGATTCGCCCACGTATTACGACCGATACACCTTTAGGGAGAAAGCTGGTGCAGCGGAGATGGCTAGTAAATTCTCTACGTCGAACATCTTTGCTCCAGAGAACTTCCAGCTCGGTAAGAATGAAGTGAGCTATCAGCCAGACCTCGCTTGGAAGGCTATTGAACTATCAGGTAAGCCTGATGCCTTGAAGCCTCATACCTTTGATGGGAAGAGTTATAGGCTCTACAAGACGATAGACCAGACCCTTCTGAACAAGATAACACCGGAACTCTTCACCTATGAATACCGCGACACCGACCCTGTGGAGGAGGAGCTTGGCAAGCTATTCACCGAAGTTTATAACGATGACTTCATCGATCCCGATACCGAGTCGCCCCGACAACGCTACGGACACACCGTGGGGCTGTTGCGCCAGAAGCGCAGTCTGGATGTTGGATCAGACTTAGACAGGCTCGGTTTTAAGGGCGTTATGCAGTTCCATCGGGCTAATGTTGCCTTCCAATTACAGGTTCGCATTTGTCATATCTTGAATAAGGGACAACAGCACACAGGCGAGTCTGAGAAGCCAGCGAAGTATTGCAACACGAACAATAGTGAGGGTGCTTTCCTCTGGGCATTCAATGAGATACAGCCTGGATGGGACAGTTTCGATATTGATTATCCCTTGTCAGTGCGCATTATCGCTGATGTGAAGGATGGCGAAGAGAAGTGTTATGAAGACGTGAAGCGTTTCTATTCTGGTGTAGAGAAGGCACAGCTGTGGCGGATGTTGACCCATCCACAGGATTACTTCACGCAATATAGACAGAACATAGTATTGATGTAAAAGAAGAAAGGACTAATAGTAATGAAAAAGATAATCAAGAGTATTCTCCTGCTCGTTGCTGTTCTAGGCTTGTGTACGTCATGTGACGACTTCGTCTTTGGCAATGTGCATGTTGATTATAATGATAATCCACTAGCGGCGAAAGGCGTTGCGCATAGTGGTGCCGACCGTTATGTTGATAGCTTATCGAATGTGAAAGTATCGGGCGAAATGGCTAATCCTGATGCTGATGGAGCCTTTAAGGATTGGGCTACATGCCTTGCCATGTTCAAGGAAGGTCACTCGCATGGTGATGGCATGATGCACGGCAACTTTGTTTATCAGAATGCTCCATGGAAGCAAGAGGAGTTTGTGCTCATACATAACAATGCGGGCAAGTGGCCAACGGTAGAGGTTCAACGGAAGAGTACGGTGACCTATCTCGAACAGAACGATGGAAAGCAAGGCCCAGACTATATTCGTATCATTGGCGGAAAGCTGAAGCGATGGGGATTGTGCCTCTATTTCTTCAATAAGGAGGGCAAGCTCATGAATGACGAGATACTCAATCACTCGGATGAATATCAGATATTCTTCACCGTGAGTGAGGTGGATGACAAGGGAAACCCGTATGAAGTGATGGATTGCCGAGGTACGTGGAAGCCTAAGAGGGATAAGTTTGGCGACTGGAAGAAGGGCGGAACGATAGATACTACCCCTGTGCCTTCACCGCTCTTTGCCAATACCTCGACATGGAAAGAGCGTGCGGCTCTGACGCCAAAGATATTCGAATATACCTATCGTGACACGTGGATTCAAGACGCAATGGCTGATGGTGCACGTGAGTTATTCAATCAGCGACTGCTACCTCCACTCACTCGTGAGGATGCCGATTGGGCTGTTGCACCTTATGATCAGGATAGAGTAGGACTCAAGGGGCACTTCAATTTCGATATAGATGCCGATGAGAACGATGCATTACATCGGGAGTGGCCTTTGGAGATAACCCGTAGGCAGGATCCCGCAACAGGTGAGGCTGGGCGATATACTCGTCCGTCTTATCTCCTTCCGAAGTTCTATCTGTCGGTGCGCGTGATGAAATGTCCGAAGGGCAAGAAGGCTCTCATTCCTAAAGAGGAGTATCTCAACCGCCATTCCACCTATGTGTTCCGTAGCCCATTCATCTGTTCGGAGGCTTATAACCCTGATGAACCGAAGGAATACGGGGCTGATTCTGAGTGGAAGGAACTATTCCGCTTCAACATACCTATTAAGGTCTTTTGCAGTAGCTTCGATACTGATCCAACGACAATCGACCCTAACGACCCGTTATACTTCTATATGGGGCATGAGATAGGACTTGCCTCGGCGGATGCGATGGAGGCTGCTCAAAATGTGCAAACACATGGTATTGGAGGTGGAGCTGGCTTTGGTAACTGGTTCTTATAATAAGAGGTTGAATCGGAGGAAATGCTATGTGCCAATCGTCTCAGCCCATGATACACAGAGTATCAGACCTGTGAAACACAGAGTATCAGATATATGATACACACAGTCTCATGGGCTGAAACACACAGTCTCAAGCCTATGATACACATCGTTTCAGGCTTTGAGACGCTCCGCTTCAATATATGGAACACTAATTACTAGTCTGTGGTAATGAAATTATTAAGCTGTGGTAACGTTGCATACTATATATTTAAAGATTATAAACTCATAAGATAAAAGAGAAAGAATGATGCGTAAGAAGATAATAACCTACCTGCTGTTGAGCGTGATACTCGTATGTTTTGGTAGCTGTACACGTAATGAGATGCCGGTGAAACAGTCTACTTCTAAGACGAAGTTAGACCATCTGATCATAAAAGAAGTGTTTTACGTTGGGCATTACTGGTATCGTGATGTCAGGGCATGGGGTATGAAGAATCAGAATCAGATGTATAATGATGACCAATACATTGCTATATTTAATCCGACCAATGAGGTGAAGTATTTGGACGGACTGGCGTTGTGTGTCAATGCCATCGACCCTAGTAGGGCGATTCAGTTTGCTCCGAAAGACGACTTTGTCAATCGTTATTATGGTGCATCGGGCATCTCTTATTTCCCTGGTAAGGGTGCGGATTATCCCGTAAAGCCTGGTCAGACCATCATTGTGGCTAAGTATGCGATTGACCATAAGGCGCAGTTTGAGTCAGAACTGGAAGGCGAGGACTTGAGTATGTATGGTGGGCTGGATGACTTCCTGGACTTGAGTAAAGCCGACTTTGAATGGACAAACATCAACTATGACCCCGGACAGAAGAACAATCCGAACGTACCTGATATGTGTGCTATCCTCACATCTACCGACGCCAGCGATAATATCGGATCTTCTTATGACTTCTCTCGTGTGTCTGAAAGCAACGGTATAGCCTTGATAAAACTCCCTTGGACACCAGAGGAATTCAAGAAGAACTATGCCGAAACAAAGGATAGCAAAGGTTATCTGCATTATATCACCGTCACCAGTAGTGCTCACGGCGATTTCTATGCGATAGAGGTTCCGTTTGAGAGCGTCATTGATTGTATAACGATTTGTCCTCGTCGTATGTTCCAAATGCGCCCCAGCAAGCTCGACCGTGGTTATAATGCCGTGACAGATGTGTCTTTCTCAAGTATGAAGAAGGGCGATTATCCCATTTATTCTGGTCTTTCATTGCAAAGGAAGTGGGATGGAAAGAAGTATGTAGACGATAATAATACCACAGCCGACTTTGAAGTGAAGCGTGCCTCATTGTCGAGGAAGAAGTAAGAGAGCGTTCACATAGTTGAGTTACAAACGTCATAGGGACAGACGAAATCGTCTGTCCCTATGCTGTATATGAGTATTTCTTTCAGAACGAATAAGGACTATGCCTTTCAGGTATGGCTGACTTTACACCAAGCCATCGAGTTGTTTCTTCAAGTCCTTCAGTTGGTCGCGAACAGAGAAGAGCGTTTCCATAACCTTCTGACTCTTTTCAACACCATTGCGGTTCTCTTGTAACATCTTGCGGGCAGCTGCAATCTTGAAACCGCGCACCTTCACAAGGTTGTAGATAACCTTTATTTGTTCGATATCTTTCTCTGTATATTGGCGCACACGGTTGCCTGTTGTCTTAGGACGAAGGTGTGGAAATTCAGTCTCCCAATATCTCAGCAGACTCTCCGAAACGTTTATTTGTTGCGCTACTTCCTTTATTGAATAATACAATTTATGCGGATTCTCTGCCATATCTCGTTTCTTTAAATTCAGTTGTTTATGTGGTTATGCTGATGAAACACCTTTACACTCCCACGATGGTAAATAAGATTTTGTGTATTCAGCAGCTTAATTGCTTGCAAAAATACGCAAAAGTCAGTATCTTTGCAACACTTTTAGGTAGAAAATTGAATTAAATATATAATAAAGATGATGACTGCAAATGAAATCCGCGACTCCTATTTGAAGTTCTTTGAGTCGAAGGGACATGTTATCGTACCGTCTGCCCCAATGGTTATCAAGGACGACCCTACGCTGATGTTTACGAATGCTGGTATGAACCAGTGGAAAGATATTATCCTTGGAACAAAGGAACCAGAACCACGCCGACGTACTGACTCACAGAAGTGTTTGCGTGTTAGTGGTAAGCATAACGACTTGGAAGAAGTGGGGCGTGATGCTGCTCTCAGTCACCATACGATGTTTGAGATGTTGGGTAACTGGAGCTTTGGCGATTACTTCAAGGAAGGTGCTATTGATTACGCTTATGAATATCTTGTAGATGTATTGCATCTTGATCCAAAGGACCTTTATGTAACGGTTTTTGAAGGTGATAAGGCAGAAGGTATCTCACGTGATGATGAGGCTGCAAGCTACTGGGAGAAGCATTTCCCAAAGAACCATATCGTCAATGGTAATAAGCACGATAACTTCTGGGAAATGGGTGACACGGGTCCTTGCGGTCCTTGTTCGGAGATTCATATCGACTTCCGTTCAGAGGAAGAGAAAGCTAAGGTGCCTGGAGAGGAACTTGTCAATAAGGATCATCCACAGGTAATTGAGATATGGAACATCGTCTTCATGCAGTTCAATCGTAAGGCTGATGGTAGCCTTGAGCCATTGAAGATGCACGTTATTGATACGGGTATGGGCTTCGAGCGTTTGGTTCGCTTGATGCAAGGAAAGAACTCTAACTATGATACCGATATCTTCACACCAGTAATAGAAGAGATTGAGTGCCTCTCTGGTAAGAAGTATAACCACACCTTCCCAGAAGGTCCTAATGGCGAAGGCATTAACGACGAGCAGAAGGTAGACATCGCAATGCGTGTTGTTGCCGATCACTTGCGTGCCGTTGCATTCTCTATTGCCGATGGTCAGTTGCCAAGCAATGCAAAGGCTGGTTATGTTATCCGTCGTATCCTTCGTCGTGCTGTGCGTTATGCTTACACATTCCTTGATCAGAAAGAGGCTTTCATGTATAAACTAATCAATGTTTTGGTACATGAGATGGGCGTTGCTTATCCTGAACTTACAGCACAACGTGAACTGATTGGTCGTGTGATGAAGGAAGAGGAAGATTCTTTCTTGCGCACATTGGATAAGGGTATCACATTGCTCAATGGTGCAATGGATGAATTGAAGGCACATGGCAAGACCGAACTTGATGGTAAGGAAGCCTTCCGCTTGTTTGATACATACGGTTTCCCACTCGACTTGACCGAACTTATCTGCGGTGAGAATGGTTATACCGTTGATGAGAAGCAATTCAATGAAGAGATGGAACAGCAGAAAGCACGTGCTCGCAATGCTGCTGTTGTTGAGAATGGTGACTGGGAGATTGTACGTGAAGGCGAACAGGAATTCGTTGGTTACGATTATACAGAGTACGAATGTCATATTCTCCGTTATCGTAAGGTGACACAGAAGAAGAATAGTTTCTATGAGATTGTACTCGATTATACCCCATTCTATGGTGAGATGGGTGGACAGGTTGGCGATCAAGGTGTACTTGTCAACGAGGATGAGACGATCAATGTCATTGATACCAAGCGTGAGAACAACCAGAGCATCCATATTGTCAAGGAATTGCCAAAGGACGTTGAGGCTGAATTCATGGCATGTATTGATACAGATAAGCGTGATGCGTCGGCAGCTAATCATACTGCAACCCACTTGCTTGATTATGCTTTGAAGCAAGTTCTTGGTGAGCATGCCGAGCAGAAAGGTTCTTACGTAAGTCCTGACACGCTCCGTTTCGATGTTTCTCACTTCCAGAAGATAACCGATGAGGAACTTCGCCAAGTAGAGAAACTTGTCAACGAGATGATTCGTAAGGATTATCCTCTTGACGAGCATCGTGATACACCAATGGAGGAAGCAAAGGAAATGGGTGCAGTAGCTCTCTTTGGTGAGAAATATGGCGACAAGGTTCGTGTTGTACGCTTCGGTCCTAGTTGTGAGTTCTGTGGTGGTATTCATGCTAAATCTACGGGTCGCATCGGTTTCTTTAAGATTGTAGGCGAAAGTAGCGTTGCTGCAGGCGTTCGTCGTATTGAAGCAATGACTGGCGAAACTTGCGAGAATGCAATCTATGCACTTGAAGATACCTTGCGCGACTTGAAGGCAATGTTCAACAATGCTAAGGATCTTAAGGCAGTTCTCATCAAGTTTGTTGAAGAGAATGATGCGATGAAGAAGGAGGTTGAGCGTTTCCGTGCGCAAGCAGTTGATCGTACAGCGAAATCATTGGTAGAACGTGCAGAAACATTGAATGGTGTACATGTTGTTAAGGCAGTGCTCCCAGTAGATCCTGCTTCTGCTAAGGATATCGTCTTCAAGGTTCGTGAAGCATTACCAGAGAATCTCGTTTGCGTATTAGGTTCCGTACATGAGAATCGTCCACAGCTTTCAATCATGCTCAGTGACGATATGGTGAAAGATCACGATTTAAATGCAGGAAAAGTAATACGTGAAGCAGCCAAACTCATTAAGGGTGGCGGTGGCGGTCAGCCACATTATGCACAAGCAGGTGGTAAAGATGCCGATGGTATCAGTGCTGCTGTTGAAAAGGTAATAGAGTTACTTAGTTTGTAAACTGGGAGACTTTTATCCCTAATCAGTCTCATCCCCGCAACAAGAAAAGAGGCGGGGATGAGACTTTTTTCTTCTTTTCCTTGCTCCTTTCATTTTATCTTCTTACCTTTGCCGCCGTGAAACAATTAGCAATGACATATCAAGGCAATGACGTACTGCAAAGAATTATTCGATTCTTTGCATCTTTTTGCACTTTATCTTTGGTCAATCCAAATAATTTGCTAACACACACACACACACACACATATGCGCACCTAGCGTCTAATAACACATTTTTTCTTCTCGCATACGCGCGCGCGAAGCGTGCCGTAATCCCTGTAAACAAAGGACTTCTAGGAGTTTCCTTTGTTCGCTTTTTTATGCCCTTTTGTGAACTCGATTTTGAGCAAAATAAGAACGAAATAACAACTATTTTAATCAATGAAGTAATGAGAAAAAAGCAAGTAAAGAAGAGTTATTCTGCACCAGAGTGTATGATAATTCAAGTCAACGAAGCCACTTATTTGATGGATACGTCTTTCCCGAGCCAGCATAAGAAGGCAAATCACGCTTCTGGTCCAGCTGCTGCTAAGGCAAGTCAATGGAATGATGAAGACTTAGAAGATGAAAACACATCTTCATGGGAAGACTAACAGAGAGTTATTAACAAAGAGAACAAAGAAAAGATGAAGAAAACAATGAAACAACATTCATTTACATCACAGCTAAAGTCCTTGGCACTCGTATTTGGTGTAGCCTTGGCTTTTGCATCCTGTGCTAATGAGGATGTAGCACAGAACCCAACGAACCCCAACGAGGATAACGACAAGAACCTAACAACTTTCGTAGCAGGAGACGAGGCAAAAACCCGCACCTCACTGGATTATAACAGTAGCGACTTCCATTGGGAAGCAGGCGATTATATCTACGTAAAGGATGATGATAACGTATTACAGAAGAGCAGCAATGCTCCAACCAGTAAGGTAGCTTCTTTTAAGTATAAAGTTCCAGGCAAGTTTACAGCACACACAAGTTATAAGGTTTATTACTTGGGTAAGAACAGTAATGCTACCGATAAAAAAGTAACGATCTCTACTGCTCAAACACAAACAAAGCCAGACAACACCGAGCACTTTGGCACAGCAGGCGACTATGGTACTGCAACGGCAACCAAGGTGCCAAACAAGCAACAATTTGCTTTTGAATTAGAGCATCAAGCAGCTTACCTTGTTTTCCAGCCTTACACAAGTAACACAATTCTGCAAAACTGTTACTTAACCAAGGTAGAAGTAACTTCTGACAACGATATTGCGGAGACTTATACAGTCAACACAAGCACGGATAATCTGGATGCTTCTGCAGGTACAGGTGGCAAGAAGATTGTCTTGACGACAAAAGGTGGTAGCAATCCTAATGGTTTTCCACTAACCAATAGTTCAGCCAGTGTAACCACAAACGGTGCTTACATGGTGATTAAGCCAGGAACTCATACCTTAAGAGTTCGTTACTGGGTAAAAGATAATGCAACGGGTACGGAGGGTACTATTACGAAGACTCTTCCTGCTACTGCTTATGCTTCTAACACTTACTACGACATGACTGCATCGCTTGACGTAAAGAACTATGACGGCGACAAATACTATATGTGGGACGCCCAGCAGAATTATTGGTCAGGTCACGAGTGGAATAGCGCCAATCCATGGCAGCCAGTGTTGAACGGTCAGAGTAATAGCAATTACGCCCAAAATAATAGTGACCCTCGTTACTATAACGAAAGTTATCCTGGTTGGGGTATAAGTAATTTAGCTATTCATTCTTGCGTAACTCTTCCTAACGTGCACGAAATGACGTGGTATGCTGCAATGGGCGATCCACGTTGGGACGCTGACGAACTGTGGACAACTATGGGTCATTTATATAAAGGCGGTATGTGGTTTAAGAAGAAAGATTATATAATCGGGTTCAACGGTAATGTAGGTGCCGATGGTACCGATTGGAGAATAATTTCTAAGTATCGTTCCTGGTCAACATCTAACACTCTTCCTGATGTTGCCGACGCAAGTAAGTATTTCTATCTGCCCGCTTTGGGTTATTACTCTTATTCTGCTCTATTGGTTGGTGTTGGTGAATATGCCTACTATTGGTCATCTAGTGCTGATGCAAGGCATAACGACTACGCATATGGTCTGGTGTTCACTAGTAGTTCTGTCGCTGTTGCTAATCCCTACCGCTACTTTGGAAATAGGATAGAACCATTGTTTGAATAGTTCTTGCGATATCCCTTGTTGAAACCTCGCTCCAACTCTCTTTTATAGAGAAGATGCGCACCTAATGGACAAGGCTTCTACTAGATGCGTATTCCGTAGCTACGCTCACCGTATCTACGTGTTGGCGGATGCGTATTTAGCAACTCGTAGATACGCATTGCGCAGCCGTTAGATGCGTATTTAGTGACAGCGCTCACCGCATTCAGCAGCAACGCTCACCGCATCTATCAGAACGTAGATACGTATTTGGCAGCAAGGCAATACGTATCTGGCAGGAGGGGGATGCTGAAAGAGTGAAAAATGAAGCGGTGAGAGGGGGAAAATAAATTAAGAAAATAGAATGGGGCAGCATGAAGATGCATGAGGAAAGCTGCAGAAGTGTGCTGTCCTATGCTATGATAAACAATAGTTATTTAATAATTTAAAAACCTAAGAATCATGAGATTTAAATTAGTTCAAAAGAAGAATCCGCAGAAGCGGGAGGAAGTGAAGTTTTATGCTAACCCTGTAAACGTAGGGCATAAGTCGCTGGATGATATTGCACGTGACATTGCGGGACGTTCGTCCTTGACACGTGGTGATGTATCGAACGTGTTGTATAACTTTATCGATTGTCTGCCACATTACCTCCGTGATGGCTTTAGTATTCAGCTGGGTAATTTCGGTTCAATGCGTGTCACGTTGTCGAGCAAAGGAGCGGAAACGGAAAAAGCTTTTAAGACTGAAACGATTAAGCCTCGTGTGGTCTTCACACCAGGAACAGAATTGAAGCGCGAGTTGGCTGCAAACTCCTATGAATCGTTGAGGAAGAAAGATGAAGAGACAGATAATAAAAAGGAGGAAAAGAAAAAGAAAGAGGAAGAAAGTGGACCACAGGCAGGGTAGGTGAGGCTTCCTATACCACGGGAGCATTTTAAGATTGATTCAGGGTATCAATCGTTCTGTAATAAGACAATCGATTATATTAATTGTGAAATTAATGTCTTTCAAAACTAGTGTATTAATTTGGTTCTCTCGCTCCCGTGGTCACGTATTTTCTTATTTTAATGCCTTTCTTTCATTGTTCTTCTTGCCATAAGTTCCTTTGATTATATGTAGGCGCGAGCAGTGAAAGCAATAAAAACAACCTTATTCTTTGCATTTCGCTTGATTTAGTGTATCTTTGTGGCTATGAATACACAAGAAGCACAGAATATTAAGTGGAGTGAAAACATCATCATCGTTGATGGTGATTATATTGATCATGTGGCTTTTGATATTATCGTAAACTTTGAGCGCATGTTAGATCGTCGTATTCCTGCTGCCGATTTTAGTCAGTGGGCGGTAGATGTTGCGCTTGATGGTAGATTGAAACCAGGAGATCATGAGACACAAGTGATTCTTTTGCATGATAAAAAGAATCAGAAACTAGAGAATTTTGCTCCTTCCGATTATGATAAAGAACTCAACGGTCAGGCTTTTATGGACGAGCGGTTCGGTGAGTTTATTATAAATAGTATTGCTTGCGGTGATGAAAATACTGCGAAAGATGCTGTTTTGCTTGATCTTCTCAAGACGTTTTGTATTCATGAAGAGGTAAAACGGATTATGCTTGTTCCGAATGCTGAGGAGGATTCGCTGCTCCGCTCTATTAGAAATACATTAAATGATGTGGATGATGAGTTAAAGCATATCACATTATTTGCGATGCAGCCTTTGGAAGGTGGCAATTTCAAGCAAGCGATATTGGGTTATTCAATTCTAAACGCAATGGGAATTTCCTCCCCAGAAATTGAAAGTAAGATAAAATAATAATAAGATAATATGGGAAAAGTTTTAATGATAGGTGCAGGTGGCGTTGCTACTGTAGCTGCTTTTAAGATTGTCCAGAATCAGGACGTGTTTACTGAATTTATGATTGCTAGCCGTCGCAAGGAAAAATGTGATGAGTTAGTTAAGGCAATTCATGATAAAGGTTATAAAGCTGATATCAAGACTGCACAGGTTGATGCAGACGATGTTGAGCAATTGAAAGCATTGTTTAATGATTTCAAGCCAGAGCTGGTTATTAATTTAGCTTTGCCATATCAAGATTTGACAATCATGGATGCTTGTTTGGCTTGCGGTTGTAATTATTTGGATACAGCTAATTACGAACCAAAGGACGAGGCACACTTCGAATATAGTTGGCAATGGGCTTATAAAGATAAATTCGAGAAGGCTGGACTGACAGCTATCCTTGGTTGTGGTTTCGATCCAGGAGTATCACAGGCATATACGGCGTATGCTGCTAAACATCATTTTGACGAAATTCATTATCTTGATATCGTTGATTGTAATGCGGGTAATCATCACAAAGCATTTGCAACGAACTTCAATCCAGAAATTAATATCCGTGAGATAACTCAGAAGGGGCTTTATTATGAGAATGGTAAATGGATTGAGACAGAACCATTGGCTGTGCATCAAGATTTGACCTATCCAAATATTGGTCCACGTGATTCTTATCTCATGCACCATGAGGAATTGGAATCATTGGTAAAGAACTATCCAACAATTAAGCGTGCACGTTTCTGGATGACATTCGGTAAGCAATACCTTACTTATTTGGATTGTATTCAGAATCTTGGTATGAGTCGTATCGATGAGATAGAATATGAAGCACCATTAGCTGATGGCTCTGGTAAGACAGCTAAGGTGAAGATTGTTCCTTTGCAGTTCTTGAAAGCAGTTCTGCCTAATCCACAAGATTTAGGAGAGAATTATGATGGTGAGACTTCGATAGGTTGTCGTATCCGTGGAATTAAGGACGGAAAGGAGCAAACCTATTATATTTATAATAATTGTAAGCACCAAGATGCCTATAACGAAACGGGAATGCAAGGTGTCAGCTATACCACGGGTGTACCTGCGATGGCTGGTGCGATGATGTTCTTCAAGGGACTTTGGCGCAAACCAGGTGTATGGAACGTTGAAGACTTTGATCCAGATCCATTCTTGGAGGTACTCAATAAGCAAGGCTTACCTTGGCATGAAGAGTTTGGAAAGGATTTGGAGCTATAAACCCACCCCTTTCCCCTCCCCAAGGGAGGGGGGACTGAATAGTTCTGTTGCGAGGTCTTGAGTATAGATCGGTAGGTAAGGCAGAACTAAGTGGATCATTTAATGTGAAATCAATAAACAAATAGTAAACTTTATCCCTCCTAACTAATCGAACTCCCTCACTTGGGGAGGGTTGAGGTGGGTCTTAAATATTATAAAACAACTATGTCAGAATCAAACGAGGGAAAACTAAAGGCATTGCAAGCCGCAATGTCCAAGATAGAGAAAGACTTTGGTAAAGGTTCTATCATGCGAATGGGTGATGAACAGATAGAGAATGTTGATGTTATACCAACAGGAAGTGTGGCTCTTGATACAGCATTGGGCGTTGGTGGCTATCCTCGTGGGCGTATTATCGAGATTTACGGACCAGAGTCTTCTGGTAAAACAACGCTTGCTATCCATGCAATAGCCGAAGCACAGAAGCAAGGGGGCATAGCTGCTTTCATTGATGCAGAGCACGCTTTCGATCGTTTCTATGCTGAGAAGCTCGGTGTGGACGTAGATAATCTTTGGATATCACAGCCTGATAATGGTGAACAAGCATTAGAGATTGCAGACCAGTTGATACGTTCTTCTGCTATAGATATCCTCGTTGTCGACTCTGTAGCAGCCCTTACTCCAAAGAAAGAAATCGAAGGAGATATGGGCGACTCGGCTGTTGGTTTGCAAGCACGATTGATGAGTCAGGCATTGCGTAAGCTCACTTCTACTATCTCAAAGACCAACACCTGCTGTATATTCATCAATCAGTTGCGTGAGAAGATAGGTGTGATGTTTGGTAACCCAGAGACCACTACGGGTGGTAACGCATTGAAGTTCTATAGTTCCGTACGCCTTGATATCCGCCGTGTTACTAGTATCAAGAATGGTGATCAGGTAATTGGTAACCAGGTTCGAGTTAAGATTGTTAAGAATAAGGTGGCTCCTCCTTTCCGTAAGGCAGAGTTTGAAATCACCTTTGGTGAGGGTATCTCAAAGATCGGTGAGATAGTTGACTTGGGTGTTCAATACAACATTATCCAAAAGAGTGGTAGCTGGTTTAGTTATAACGGAACCAAACTTGCACAAGGACGTGACGCCACTAAGACGATGTTGAAGGATAATCCTGAGCTTGCAGAAGAGATCGAAGGACTAATAAAGCAGGCTATTGTTGACCAGGCACAATAATCTTCTACATATATAAAAGAGGCTTAATCCAAACGGGATTAAGCCTCTTTCTTGTTTTAGAAGTATCTTCTTTACTTACTTTCTCAGTAAGCTTTCAATCGTATTTCGTACCCTCCTTTCGGTAGTCTGCATGATGATGTTCTCATCAACTCCTTTGCTTCCCATATAGATGGAAGGGTTGGAATAAAGCATATCGCTGCGTTTCTCCTCACGAGCAGAGAAGTGAAAGGCACGTACCTGTGTCTCTTCTTGAATCTTAAAGATATTCTTTTCCGTTACTCCACATCCTGCCATGATAATGATTCTATCCTTTGCAAGTGTATTCAAACGTCTTAGTAAAGGAATACCCAACTCTGCCGTGGGCTGCTGACCAGACGTGAGAATACGATGAAAGCCCATTGCAATAATCTCTTCTAAGGCTTTCTCGGGATCTCGACAACAATCGAAAGCACGATGAAAGGTGACATTCATCCCTTTAGCATGCTCCATCAATAATTGGTTGGCATGCTTATCAATATCGCCATTAGCCGTCAGACAACCAAAGACAACGCCATCCACACCGAGTTGCCGACACAAGTCTATATCCATTGCCATGCGTTCCAACTCTGCTTCTGAGTATAGGAAGTCGCCTCCGCGATTACGAATTATCACGTGCAAGCGTGTTTCTTTCAATACATCTCGTGCCATCTTTATCTCCCCATAAGAAGGAGTTGTACCGCCTTCGGGTATTCCCATGCAGAGTTCCACACGATTGGCACCACCTCGTTGAGCCTCTATACAACTCTCAACACTATTGGCGCAGACTTCAAATTCATAGTTTTCTTTCATCATATTATAGAGGAGTTAAGGGAGTGAAAGGAGTGAAAGGGAGTTAAGACAAATGTTCCGTTAATTGGAGTTATTGGACTTTTACATCTCAATACTTATATCCTTCTATCGTCAAACGCCCTTTCCTCAATTCTAAAGTTTATTACTTACCTTCACAATCTGGTCTCCCAACCCGATGGTGTAACCCTGTGATAGGAATACAACTCGGTTGAAGGTGTCAGCGATGATGAATACTGGTAGCTGACTCGTATTGTGCAGTTTCATCTCTTTGGCAATCTCCTTGAGAATCTCCCCACTCTTATCTATACCGTAGATTACCTTCTCTGGCAGTTGACCAAACTCACTCTTCTGTGCATCGAACTTCTCTTTTGCTTCCTCACTTGTGAAGAGCAATACCATTGGACGCCCCCATTTATCCAGCTTCTCCTTTACTTTTGCGATGTCATGGAGGGCATGGTTCGTTGGTTCTTGCCCTACACCGAGTATGCCGAGGACGTAATAACCGCGTCCCGTCTGGCTTAGTAAGGACACATTATGCCCCTCCTTCTCAAAGAGATCTTCGCTATTAAAGCTGCCAATCACCTTTATTCCCTCCGTTTCCTGACGCATGATGAGGTTGATTCGAGTTGTTGTTCCTGGCTTGATAGTGAAGAATCGGTTATGAGCCATCACACTTCCGTCTGCCATGCGTTGCCCTGTAACGAGCAAGTAAGTGCCCTCGTCCAGTGTTGCTCCATCCTTGAACGCATTTGCCCAGGTTGCTCCATAGGTCGAACCATCGGCTGACTCATCAAAATTCATCAGTAAGGTCTGCCCATTCACAATCTTACTAATCGTGAAGTGAGTATAATATTTCGGGTCATCCAAGAACTCCGTTGGCTTATAGTCAAGCACCAACTTCCCCGTCTTAGCTACTTGTTGTTGCGTTGTTTCAAAGTCAACATCAACCCACTGACCATCTTTCTTGTATTGAACCTTCCCTGTTACGCCATCTTGTTGAGCCTCAATACCAAGGCTCCGAGCCACATCCACAAAGAAAATATTCCTACTTCTCTCGTCTGCCACACGACTTTCCCACGTACTGATAGGCGTTTGTGGGATTCTCATAGCGTGCTTATCAGGATTCAATTTGATGTTTGTTCTCACCCAATTTACCAATAGTGCAGGATTCTCTTTAAACTTCTTAGCATCATTACTAAACGCTTTCTCAAAGAAAACCTTAAATGGTTTGAGAATCATCTCACTCTCTACACGAGGGCATAACTCGTCACTCTTTGCTGCCATCTGGTCTTCCAATATCTCCATTGGCATATCTCGAAGATCCTTATAACTAAGTGATTCCAACAGATCAATAGCTCGTTTCTCATCTGCCGAGTACTTCTCAACAAATTCTTTGATGGTTCTCCAGTTACCACGTGACCTTATTATATAAGGTATAGCGGCCTTAATCGGGTAATCTTTCAGGCTCTCCTCTGAAGGGAATGTCGCTATGTAAGCATTGCGTTTAGCATCTTCTTCCGCCAACCTACGCTCATTCTCCTTGCGTTGTGCGTCTGTTACAGGAGGTAGAATGGCATTCTCTACAGGTGGAATAATATCCATATCCTGCTCTTTCCCCGCCTTTTTATCATCGTAAGAGAGTCTTATAACAACCTTCTTATCCTTTCCAAACGATACTTTAGCATATCCGTAGTGTCCGTTCTTAGACGCCCATACAAGCATATCACCCCTTCCTGCAGATAGAAACGTTTGTCCTTTCTTATCGGTGTATTTGGTAACTGCGGTGTAATATTCGGCATAGTTGTATATTTTAAAGTCCACTTTCGCATCCTGTACGGGCTTCCCTTTAGCATCAAGAACGCTGAAATCAATCCTACCAGTGCTCCCGTAGTTATCAATCAGATTGATTTCTGTGAAGTTATTTGTGCGTAGCATAACTTCTTCAGGACCTTCGTAATCGCCAAAGGCACGTGTGTGCATGAGCATGGCACGCGATGCTGGTGCATTAAACCATGCCAGATTCAATACAGGTTCAGGCTCACAAGCCCCCAAGAAGTACCACTTTCCATCTGCCCAAGCCTCTACCCACGCATGGTTATCATCGGTATGTGCCCATCGAGGAGTATATACTTGGCGAGCTGGAATACCAATGGCTCTCAAGGCACTCACCGTGTAAGTACTCTCTTCCCCACATCGTCCTCGTCCTGTCCGCATTGATTGCAGTGGTGAAGAAGTGCGTGCGTCCGAAGGTTCATAAGTAACATGTTCATGGCACCAGTGGTTCACTTCCAATATTGCCTGTTGCATAGAAAGCCCTTTAACACGCCCTTTCAGTTCTTGAAAGAATATAGCACGAGAGCTGTCAAGAGGCTCATTGTTCACACGCATCGGTAGAACGAAATGCCTAAAGAGAAGCTCTGGCACCTTCTTTCCCCATGCCATCTCTTTCCTCGTTTCGAGGGCAGTTCGCACATTACGTAAGTGGTAAGCTGTGGTGTAATCAGTCGCATCTGCAATCGGCATATAGGCATAAAGAAAGCGCAAGGCTTCCTCTTCCTCCATGGTTGGCGATAGCCCTTTTGTATCATAGAACTTCGATCCAATCAACTTCATTTTGGCGTCGAAAGCATTGTTCACCTTCTGTCTGAATGCTGCATCGGAGATAAAGTGTTGTGCATAGACTGTCATTCCCATGAGGCAGAGACACAAGCTTAGTAGGATTTTCTTCATAGATTTATTCTTTAGTTAATAAGCTGTTGGTAAATTACAGTTGATACTATTTTCGCTTGCAATATTCGTAAAAAAAATCAATATATGCAAGTCTTATCGCATAAAAAATACGAATCCTTTCTATCGTGCGATTGGTTAGGTCTGTACGAGTTCCTTTCTTCTTCTTGTCTCGCTAAGCCTCTCCAAAGGATAGGGGTGCCACCTAAGGGAATGTTACTAATATGTGTTAGTGGATAAAGAGGGCGTTTCTTCGCTATGAAAAGAGCCTCTCTTTGCATGAAAGAAACGCCCTTTTCAAATTGAGAAGAGCCTCTCTTTGTTTTTTATCAATGTGTACGATGTTTTTTGTAAGGGCTTAGAAAGTATTAAGGGAGTAGAAAGAATGAATCCAAGTAAACTTATATCTTATGGCTAAACTACACACTTGTTTTCATTCTTTCGGCTCCCTTAATAGTTTAAAGGATGGAAGGGCAGCGTTTAAGACTGCGCCTTCGATTTATATTCCTGCACCACTTCTTCCATTGTGATACCCAAGAGTTGCATCTCACGGAACAATGACGGAAGGGTTTGCTGACAAAAGGTTTTACGTCGTGCAAGCATGATTTGCTCCCTTGCACCAGCCGAAACGAAATAGCCCATACCGCGTTTGTTATAGATAATCTGCTCTCTTGCCAATAGTTCGTAAGCCTTAACCGCCGTATTGGTGTTCACTTGCAAGGTGACAGCATACTCCCTTACGGATGGGATTCGGTCGTCGGCTTTATAGGTTTTGGCTATGATTTCATCGCAAAGGCGGTCTGCCATCTGCTCGTATATAGCCTTATTATTTTCGAAAGTCATAATCTTTTATCCTTTCATTAATACTTTGTTATATGTTAATCCACCGATTGTTGATAACCTGCAAGCGTGTGTATAACTTGTAAGCAGCCCAATACATTAATATAGTGAGTGCCAAACAGATGATGTTCCCAGTAATATCTCCGAAGAAGTCATTCGGTATTGAGAGTTGATAGTCGGTGTGAGCAAGTAGCATAAAACCGATACCTGCCATTAAACCAGCTACTATCATGAGAATCAAAACGAGGCTTATGATGGTCTTCAACCATGCTGTTTTGCGGAAGAACATACCCCCTAATATGGTGAAAGCATTGGTGAGAAGGATTGCTTCTAACTGTACCCAAAGAGGGGAAAGGGAGCTTGTCGTTTTGAGAGAGTCTATTGCTATTGTAGTCATCGATGCCCTTGCACCATGATTAACCAGCATGGAAACAATTTGTTGTAACACGTCCGCTGTTAGGAAAGCAGCCACAACTATGAGGGGGAAGATGATAGACACGAGTACTACACGTGCCACGAACTTCTCTACATTGGTAGCTGGTAGCATCATCTCACTTATGCGTGACTGACGCAACTTGAGGTCATTTATAACAAAAGTACCCATGATGAAGAATGCTGCCGGTAGTATCGTAAGGGGGAAATCAACGCTTCCCATGAGATCTATTTGTATCTGTTCTGTACTGCTTGCCTGCCATGTGAAGATGTTACAAACACGTAAGATCATATAGATGAAGCAGGCAATGAGGAACCCTAGGAATAGGTTAATTATTTTGCGACGGCGCACGAGAACGAGTCGAGCGAGTACTCTTCCGAATCGGTTAATATCGAACTTTTTCATAACTAATAAGTCCTTTCTTTATTTATTTTGTTCTACTTGTATTATCGGTAACAGAGGCATTTCCCGTTACTCGTTGTTGTATGCTTTGACGTGTGTTACCATTGAGTGTGATGTCAGCATTGCCTGATAAAGTGAGAGTCACACTATCGGAATGGTCAAAGTAGGTGTTTACACTGGCGTTACCACTGATGTTGAATTTTGTAGTCTGTGCCGTCAACTTTGCAATGTTAACGTCTGCATTACCAGAGATATCCATGTTCATCTCGCTGACTTTCACTTTGTTGAGTTTGACGCAAGAGTTACCTCTAATGTCAAGTGTCAGTTTGTCTACCTGAAGAGAGTCCTGGAAAGTGAGGGATGTATTACCTCCTTGATCCACTCTAACGAGTTGTGGGCATGTTACATATACCTTTATTATATCAGCTCCGTCGTTAGAACTATTAAAGAAGATGATCCCTTTTTGTGATGGGTGATTCCTCTCGTGGATTATGAGGGTGTTATTTTTAACCTTGATATCCACATATTCGAGTAGTTTCTCTCTACCTTTTATCTCTACTTGGTACTTGTTTCCTTGCAAGAAGTAGACTTCTGCATTTCCTCCTAACTCTACATTCTGGAACGCCTCGACGTTCATATCCTTCTTGGTAGGCAGTCCGTAATCGGGTTTCTTTGTGATGCACGAACACAGAGTGATGATCGTTAAAGTCAAGAAAAGGCTGGTTAGGATAGTAGATATCCGTTTGTTGGATTGTTTCTTCATAATGATGTCCTCCTTTATATTTACTTTAGTTTACCTTGAATTGCCGCATTGAATAAGAGTTCTAAGTTGATGTAGGTCTCCTTATCACCCTCTTTACGCTTACAGATCACGCTGTTTCCTTGTAGAGAAGGTTCAGCATAAAGCACCGAGTTATCCATCTCGCTGGGTTGGAGAACATCGAATCGAAACCTTGAAGTAATCGCTTCCGTTGAATCGTTAAGGAGCACTTGTGAGTTGTCCAATATTATGATGTAGTCCAGTAGTTGTTCGACGTCATGCACCTGATGAGTTGATATTATCAATGATGAATCATCAGCCATATTGCCTGCAACAACCTTTCGGAAGAGTGTTTTGGATGGGATGTCAAGACCATTGGTAGGCTCATCCATCAATAGAAGTCGGCATCCTGTGGCAAGTGCGAAACTCATATACACCTTCTTTTTCTGCCCCATGGAGAGCTGCTTCATGTCTACATCTGTGGGCATCTCAAAGTCTTGTAAGCACTTTTCTAAGGTCTGTCTGCTGAAGTTCGGATAGAATTTCTCGTGTACAGCTAAGTAATTCTTGAGACTCATGTCAGGTAAGTTATACTCTTCAGGGACGATGTATATCTCCTGTAGCATTGCTGGATAACGACGTGAAGCAGTGTATCCATCAACTATAACTGTGCCCTTTGATGGCTTTAATAAGCCTGCAATGAGGTAGAGTAGGGTACTTTTACCCATTCCATTCTTACCTAATAAGCCATAAATACGGCTCTCGTTGAGTTCTAGGTTCAGCCCATCAAACACCTTGTGTTTGCTTCTTGGATAGCTGAAAGAGAGGTTGTTAACTTGAATCATAGTTCCTTCTTGTTTTAAGGGGGTTATGTCTTAAATGTCTTTAAACGCTTGTTTTGATCGTATGTAATGGTGTACTACTTTAATAATACACTGCAAATGTAGTTGAAAAAACGCTTCCTTCCAAATGAATTAATATTTTTTTGCAAAAAAAGCAAGGCTTTTTTCCATTTGTTCTTATAGATGGTTTGGGAAATAAGTACTATCTTTGTGAATTGTAATAACCCTATACCAATACAATAAATAATGATGAAAAGAAACATGTTGATTGCTTGTGGGCTATTGAGCATAGCGTTTTCTCTACAAGCACAAACCAAAGATGGAGGTATTGATAAGCAGATGTTACAGCAGATTCAGAAGTCTGGCTTGACTGCTTCTGACCGTGCTTTATCTAATGCGATAGCCACTAATTCGATTGATGACTTGGCTCGAAACTTTCGCAATGCAGGCCCTATTGATACCTATTTCAGTGTTGAAACACCTAAACAAAACATTCAGAACCAAAAGAGCTCAGGGCGTTGTTGGCTCTTTACGGGGCTTAATGTCTTGCGTTCTAAGTTCGCTCGTGCCCATAAGGATACGTTACATGTAGAGTATTCGCATGTCTATCTCTCCTTTTATGACCAGTTAGAAAAAGCCAACCTAATGCTCCAGGGCGTTATAGATAATGCTGACAAAGCTATTGACGACCCGCGTGTTCAGTTCTTTTTTAAGAACCCCATCGGGGACGGAGGGACGTTTTGTGGGGTTGCAGACCTCGTGGAGAAGTATGGCGTAGTACCGATGGAAATAATGCCAGAAACGTACTCGGCAGAGAACACCTCACGTATGTCTCGCATCATAGCTTCTAAGTTACGTGAGTTCGGATTGGAGCTTCGTAAGATGGTAGCAGATAAGAAATCGAAAGTGAGCATCAAGTCTCGTAAGACAGAGATGTTAGGTACCATCTATCACATCTTGACGCTTTCTCTTGGCGAACCAGTTAAGTCTTTTAGCTATGCCTACAAGGATAAGAATGGTAAACAAGTGGGCAAGGTGAAGACTTATACACCGCAGGAATTCTATAAAGAGACCGTTGGTGGTCCTCTTAATGGTACGTTTATTATGGTGATGAATGACCCTCGTCGACCTTATTATAAGACTTATGAGATTGATTACGACCGCCATACTTACGATGGACATAACTGGAAGTACGTTAATCTACCTATGGAGGAGATTGATAAAATGGCGATTGCTTCGTTGAAGGATTCGACTAAGATGTACAGTAGTTACGATGTTGGCAAGCAGTTGGATCGCACTCGTGGATACCTCGATACCGATAACTACGATTACGGAACATTGTATGGTACGACCTTCCCAATGGATAAGGCGGATCGCATTGCGACCTTCGATAGCGGTTCAACACATGCCATGACACTTACAGCTGTTGACCTTGACGAGCAGGGACAACCGAAGAAGTGGAAGGTAGAAAACTCTTGGGGAGCTACTTACGGACAGAATGGTTACTTGATAATGACCAATCCTTGGTTCAATGACTATATGTTCCGACTAGTAGTTGATACGAAGTATGTGCCTGCTAATGTACTGAAGGCTGCACAAGAGAAACCTGTTATGGTGGTGCCAGAAGACCCATTGTTCCAGGAGGATATGTAGTTTTCTCCACTCTGATAAAGCCTCCCCAAGCCCCTTCGAAAGGAGGGGCTGTCCTTAAAGGAATGAGGAGGAATAGTACAATAAAGGTACGTGTAAAGTGTAACGAAGCACAGCCTTGTTAGCAACGGACAATAGTTAATAAAGAAAGAAACGCCCTTCTCCATTGGAGAAGGGCGTTTCTTTGATATGAGGGGAGGCTCTCTTCAAAACAAAGAAAGCCCTCCCTTATTAGTTTCCATTAGATACTCCTCTTCTTAAGGGAGGTTGGGAGGAGTTTCAAAGAGCCTTATTTACATGGTTGAATCCAAAAGTGTATAGCCCTATTTACCGCTGGTAATTGATATTGTGGTAGTGGTTCTTCACCCCAAGAGTTGATTCCGCCGACTCCCATCATATAACCATCTAAGGTGAGATTAGTGTACTCTGAAGTTGGAACTTGGTAACTATGGCGTTGGTGTTTCTCCTTTCCTTCATCCAAGTCACTTATGTTGTAATGTAGCGCACTAGCGTAGAATGGAGCTTCGTCGAAGTACACCTTGAATCCAAACTTATCGTTATCTGTCTGCTTCCACCATCTTATGTCACTCTTTGTACCCGTCTCTTGAGGGCGAATGTAAGGGAAGAATTGCTGATCAGCAGACTGCTCGTAGAGCCCTATTCGCTGTGAGTATTTACGATCGGAATAGTTCTCAATAGGTCCACGACCATAGTAAGTGGACTGATCCATGTCGTAAGGTAATTGCATCAACACACCAAAGCGGGGTAGGATAGGTGCCTTCGAACCATCTTTCATTTGCATTTCCATGCTCACATGAAGAGCCCCATCTTGTGCTACATTATATATAAGGTGTAATGTTGCTGCTACATCGGGCATATCATAAACAGCTGTTAGTTGTCTTGTTGCAGGTTCTACAGAGACTTGCTTTAAGTCCATCTTAGGATTGTGCCATACCGCTAGCTTGTTTTGGAAGTTAGCCCCCATATCATTATCTGTAACGGCTCTCCAGAAGTTAGGTTTTAGTGTTCCACCTTCGCCCAAGAGGTTTCTTCCTTCCACTTCATAGCGTGTCAATAGACCCGTCTGACGGCTGAATACAATCTCAAAGTCCTTACTTGTGAAGCTCACCTCACCAGCCTTTACGTTGTCAGAAACCCTAACCTTTGCAGTCGAAACAGGCTCCATCTTGGGCATTGGTTGCCATGGATTCACCTCCATCTGCATACTTGCTACTGTCTGACCAGCCTCCATGAGCGGTTCTGCCGACTTTAGTTTAAAGTCGATATTCAGTAGTCCTTCACCATTAAAGTCCTGCCCGTTGATTGGAAGAGTGTAAGTAGCAGACTGCTGCGGTTCTATGTCCAGCGTTTCAATCGTACCCTGTTTCACAACTTTCCCCTCGTCCATCAATGACCATTCCATTCGATAGTTATTGAGGTTACGGAAGAAGTATTCGTTATAAACTTGTATCTTTCCTTGCTTCAAGTCAATCGGTTTTGCCCAAATGTTCTGATACTCGTATGCAAGTTCATAAGCGTGTGGATTGTATTGACGATCAGGTCCGATGATACCATTGCAGTTGAAGTTATTGTCTGAAGGGTCATGCTTGTTGTAATCGCCACCATAGGTATATTCCGTTTCAACATTCGCTTCTTTGGCTAATTGCTCATAGTCTTTTGTAGTGCGAGAAGCGTCGAAGTGCGGTGTACGATGTAGACCTTGATCAACGAAGTCCCAGTCAAATCCACCTTGAAACTTAGGATATTTACGAATCAAATCCCAGTATTCTTTGAGGTTACCACCCGAGTTACCCATAGTGTGGTTATACTCACATTGAATCAGAGGACGTGTATAGTTTGGATCCTTAGAATAGGCTTCGCAGTCCTTTGGAGAATAATACATTGGGCAGAAGATGTCTGTTGCGTAGCCCTCTTTCTCCGCCCGTTCATACTGCACAGGACGGCTCTGATCTTGTGATTTTATCCAATTGTAAGCATCGTCAAAGTTCTTACTATAACATGTCTCATTACCTAAACTCCAAAAGACGATACTAGTGTGGTTGAACTTAGTTCCTACATTGTGTTGATTGCGTTCCATTATCTGTTTCGCAAAGAGAGGAGTACCTGATGGAGCGTCTTTAGCGTACCCGAAGCCATGACTCTCTTGGTTAGCTTCAGCTATAACATATAGTCCGTACTCATCACAAAGGTCATACCACAATGGGTCGTCAGGGTAGTGACAGGTGCGAACAGCGTTGATGTTAAGACGTTTCATAATCTGGATATCCTGTATCATACGCTCACGTGTAACGAGATAACCGCCATCTGGATCCATTTCATGTCGGTTGGCACCCTTGAAGAGAATGGGTTGTCCGTTGACAAGTACTTGTGAGTTCTTTATCTCCACCTTACGGAATCCAACCTTGAGGGGTATAATCTCAATGGCTTTACCAGTCTTGGCATCTTCTACATGAACATAGAGATTATAGAGATAAGGTGTCTCTGCCGTCCACTTCTCTGGGTTTCTTAATTCCATCAAAGCCGTTGCTTGCCCTGCTTTATTGGGCGTTACGACCGTCTTATAGACAAGGTTATTATCCGTATCCTCCAATATCAAGAAGGCTTTTGTATTGCCTGTAAGCTGAAGGTTGACGCTGAGTGTACCATCCTTGTAGTCATTTACGAGGTCTGGAGTAATACGGATGTCATCCAAGTGTTGCTTTGCATCACGTGCATAAAGGTAACTTTCACGTGCTACACCGCTAAGTCTCCAGAAGTCCTGATCCTCACAATAACTGCCATCTGACCATCTGAAGACTTGAAAAGCAAGCTGGTTTTTACCCTTCTTTAGGTATTTGGTGATGTCAAACTCTGGTCCGACCTTAGAGTCTTCACTATATCCAACAAACTTACCATTGACCCATAAATAGATACAAGAGGTCACTGAACCAAAGTGAGCAATAACTTGTTTGCCCGTCCAGGTGTCTGGTATTGTTATAGTACGGCGATAAGAGCCGACGTGGTTATCCTGAATCGGAACCTCAGGAGGGTTATTCTTGAAGTTACCACGCCATGCAAAACCCACGTTCACATACACGGGATCACCATAACCATTCATCTCCCAGATACCAGGAACATGTAAGGTCTTCCATTGCGAATCGTCATAATCAGTGCGAAAGAAGTCAGTTGGACGTTGATTAGCATGTTCCACCCAATTAAACTTCCAGTCTCCATCTAATGAGAGATAGTTTGTTGAGAGTTTTCGATCATACTTCTTCAATGCTAATCCTTCGTATGGAGAGAAGGCAAAGAAGTCAGTGTGCGTTGTAAATCGGTTGACGGCATTTGTTTGTAAGTCGTGCCATTCTGTGAAGGTAGGTTCTGTCTGTGGTTGTTGAGCATGTAACCCAGAGGCAGACAAACCTAGCAATAAAGCTGTAAGGATTATCTTTTCCATGTTGGTCAATACTTTAGGTTTCCTTTTTATTATGCTCCTTATATACGTAACACGTATGAGGTAAGCACCAACAAAATTAGCAAAAAATCCTTTAATGAGCGTGTTATCTATCAAAATTTATGTATATTTGCTACACATAACGGCATACATAACATTTATTATCCATAATATGACTAGTCGGTACATCATCGTACGCTCACTTGCTTGTTGCCTTTTGTTGACCCATTCAATAGGGGTAGCACAAGCGCAGAAGAGACATAGGAGCACTCGAAAAGTTCAAACGCAACCTTTATTCCACGTAAATGATACCTTGCCTATCATTGGTTCGATGGCAAAGGTGGGAGCAGAACAAATGAATAAAGGATTGGTAAGTTCGGCACTTGACGCTCTATCAGGTAGGGTTGTGGGTGTTAATATGGTATCTAACGGACAAGACCGAATGGCAATGCTCACAAGTGTGCGTGTCCGTGGTACTACTTCATTAACTGGTGGCAATGACCCACTCGTTATCATTGATGGAGTATCTTCCGACCTAGCCACACTCTCAACTATCTACCCTGCAGATATTGAGAGTTTCACAGTCTTGAAGAATGCTTCAGAAACCTCAAAGTATGGTTCTCGTGGTGCTTCCGGTGTCATTGAAGTAAAGACGAAACGCGGTCATGGAGGTAAGTTCCAGATATATTATGATGGAACTATAGGTTTTGAGTCAGTTTATAAACAACTTCGAATGCTGAATGCGACAGAGTATAGGAATGCTGCAAAAGCATTGGGATTGGTTTATAATGATGGAGGCTTTGATACAGACTTCCAAAAGGAGATTACCAGAACGGGCTTCCTAAATACACATCATATAGCCTTTAGCGGTGGTAGTGATAAGTCGAATTATCGTGCGTCATTAGGTTATATGCGTGGAGAGACCGTTATAAAGAATCGAAGCTACAACAACTTCATCGCCAAGCTAGATATCTCTCAGTTGGCATTTGATGAGAAGTTGAAGATAGACTTTGGTGTATTCGGCTCGTCTCAACAGGATAATAAGGTCTATGACCTGCACATGCTTGTCTATTCGGCAGCGTCTATGAATCCTACATTAGCCTTTCATAAGGTGGGAGATGGGTGGCAACGCAATAGCAACTCATCGCAGATTGCTGCACCCGCACCGCTGTTGAAGGAGCGTAACGATGAGCGGAATCTAACTTTCAATACCCATTTGCAATTACAATATCAGCTGTCACATGACTTGAAGCTATCGGCTTTGGGCTCTTATTCCTATACATCAACAGAGAATGGGAAGTTCGCTCCTACATGGGTATGGGCACAAGGAAGAGCCTATAGAGGAGAGCGTAAGACGGAGGATCTGTTAGGTAATCTCCAACTCGATTGGAAGCATAGTTGGGACAATCAAGCCCTCTCTGCCACCCTTTTGGGCGAATATCAACAGAGCAAGACAAGGGCTTTCTGGACAGAAGTAAAGGGATTGACTAGTAACCTCTTCGGCTATGATAACCTCGGGGCGGGAGCTGTTCGCCTTTATGAGGGAACAGGCAGTAACTATGCTGATCCTAGTTTAGCATCCGTCATGGGAACACTCTCTTACAATCTCTTGGACCGCTACACATTGAATATGTCAATGCGTGCGGATGGCTCATCAATGGTGGGCAAAGACCACACATGGGGCTTCTTCCCTTCTATTTCTGCATCGTGGGATATGAAGAAAGAGGCTTTCCTGCGTAACGTGAGAGCGATTAGCTTACTCAATCTGAGGGCTGGTTATGGTAAGTCGGGTAACCTTGGAGCTATCAGCTCTTACCTTTCTTTAAAGCAATATACACCTATTGGGGTTGTTTCGTATAATGGAACTCCCACCACGACAATGGGTATATTGCGTAATAGTAACCCTGACTTAAAGTGGGAGGTACGCAGTACTTTCAACATCGGAACGGATATGGGTTTCTTTAATAATCGTCTTCTCTTGACCGCCGAATACTATTATTCTAAGACAACCGCCATGCTCTATGAGTATGATGTGCCTGTTCCTGACTTTGCCTTTGATAAGTTATTGGCGAACATAGGCTCTATGTCGAATAGTGGATTTGAGCTTGGTGTGGGTATTGTGCCTATTGCTCGAAAGGACATGGAGCTGAATATCAATGTTAACATGGCTTGGCAGAAGAACAAACTATTGTCCTTGAGTGGTAATTATAAGGGTCACGAGATGACGGCATCGAAGATTACTCCTATTGGCGCAATGGATGGTGCGGGCTTTCATGGGGGTAATAACCACATCTTGTATCAGATTGTTGGGCAGCCACTGGGCGTTTTCTATCTTCCTCACTGCAAGGGACTCGTTGATAACGGGCATGGGCACATGAAGTATGACATTGCTGACTTAGATAACAATGGTACAATAGATCTTAGTGACCATGGTGATCGTTATATTGCAGGACAGGCTACTCCAAAGATGACCCTCGGCTCTAATATCAGCTTCAGATATAAGAATATCGATGTAACCTTGCAGATGAACGGAGCCTTCGGGCATAAGATATTCAACGGAACGACGCTCTCATACCTCAATATGTCTAACTTCCCTGATTATAATGTGCTGTCTGTTGCACCAGAGCGGAACATCGTTGACCAGAATGTGAGCGACTATTGGTTGGAGAAGGGAGACTATCTTAACTTCGATTATCTCACCATTGGATGGAATACTCCTATTAAGAACAAGTACATCCAGTCGTTGCGTTTATCATTCAACATCAATAACCTTGCTACCATCACGGGCTACAGTGGATTGACACCAATGATAAATAGTTACGTAGTAGATAACACATTAGGCATAGATGACAAGCGAACTTATCCTCCTTATCGCACCTTCTCGGTGGGACTAAGCGTTAAGTTCTGATGAAAGCTAGTAATATTTTAAACCCTTCACAGCATGAGATATATTCCACGTTTACTACTCTTTGCGGCTATCTTGACATTCTCTAGTTGCTTGAACGAGCACTCTAAAGGGAGTTTGGGCGAAGACCAAGTATTCACATCGGCTAAGGATGTGTATGTGAATGCCGTTGCCACGTTATATAATTATATTGGTGGTAATGCCGATAGTCAGGGCTTGCAAGGCACTTATAGGGGCGTTTATGATTACAACACCTTGACTTCTGACGAGGCAATCATCCCTGTTAGAGGGGGTGATTGGTACGATGGAGGCTTCTGGGAGAACCTTTATCTGCATCGTTGGACGGCTGATGACCAGTCGCTTTACGACACATGGAAGTATCTTTATAAGGTGGTTGTGTTCTGTAATGACGCTTTGAGGGTCATAGATAAGAAGCGAGACTTGCTCACCGAGAGCCAATACACTTCCTATCAGGCAGAGGTGAGAGCCTTGAGAGCATTGTTCTACTTCTATATCATGGATATGTTTGGTAACGTACCTTTAGCTACCAGCACGATTGATAACATGAAGGACAGCAAGCAGAGTAGTCGACCTGAAGTATTCAACTTCATTGTCAAAGAGCTACAAGAGGTCGAACCATTCCTGCCGAAGGAACATAGTAATTTGGAAGGAGCCTATTATGGGCGTGTCACACAGCCTGTCGCCGACTTCCTTTTGGCTAAGTTAATGCTCAATGCGGAGGTATATACGGATGCTGATTGGACTGACAACCAGCGTCCAAGCGGGACTAATATCTTCTTCACCATTGATGGGCAGCAGCTGAATGCGTGGCAGGCTTGCCAGTATTATTGCGATAAGATAACGGCAGACGGCTACACGTTAGCAAGCGATTATAGCAGTAACTTCGCCGTACACAATGAGACATCAGTAGAGAATATATTTGTGATTCCGATGAACAAGATACTCTATAAGAATCAATTTCAGTATCTTTTCCGCTCTCGTCACTATGCGCATGGTGGCGCAGTGGGCACTTCCTCTGAGAATGGTGCCTGTGCAACGCTTACCGCTGTGCGTACTTTCGGTTACGGAACAAGCCAGGTTGACAAGCGATATACAGCTAATTTATATTCTGACACGGTGCGCGTCGATGGGAAGATTGTACGTCTTGAAGATGGCGAACCGCTAGTCTACATGCCATTGGCTGTCGAGGTGAATTTAACGAATAGCCCATTTATCAAGACAGCAGGTGCCCGTATGGCGAAATACGAGGTGGATAGGAACGCATATAACGATGGTAAGAGCCCCGATAACGACATCGTACTCTTCAGATATGCCGATGTGCTTTTGATGAAGGCAGAAGCAAAAGCGCGTAACGGGGAGGTTGCTGATAACGAACTAAATGCTGTTCGCCAACGCAGTGGGATGGGGTATAGACCGGCTACCCTCGATAACATCTTAGCCGAAAGACTGATGGAACTGATGTGGGAAGGCTGGAGGCGGAACGATCTCATACGCTATGACCTGTTCCATCGGGCTTATGACCAGAAGACAAATAGCACGAATGAGGCGGATCGGCACACTATTGTGTTCCCCATCCCAACTCGTGTTATGGCATTGAATAAGAGTTTGAAACAGAATAAAGGTTATCGCTAACCTTTGTCCTAATAGTTTGGTAAGATGGAACCTATCCTATGCGTTCCATCTTACTTCTCATTTCTATATATACTTCCAACGATACCTTACGACCACGAAGCGACCGAACACGAGGCATATCACGGAAGTATTCGTCGTAAGTGTAATACCAGTTATACGTCATAATATCCTTACTTCGACTCACCAGATGGGCAACCTTTCTTGCTGCTGACGGCATAACAGAAGAGAGGAAGTACTGCCTGTCAATCGTCTCTAATGCCAACACGAGAAACTTTCTAGGCTTTTGTGCAATGCGAGTAGGAATATCCTTAGTTTGTGTGGATATGGTGATGTGCCTGCCGAAACGCTGATTAATATCATCCATCATCTGACGGAAGATAACGCCATGTGCCGAAGTATCCTTCTGCCCCGTGTAAGCTATATAATAATGTATCATCTCATGAATGAGCACATCATCTATCTCCTCCTTGTTTAACGCATAGTAAGTGGAGATGGAAATGGTGTAATCGGAATAAATGGTGCGCCTCCAATACGTTCGTCGCTTGCATGCCATCTGCCCGAGACGGGTCTTGCCTCTCGACAATTTAAGCGCAGGCAAGGGAAGTTCCCCGTGAAAGATAAGCTGGTTATAGTGCGTGAATGCCTCTTTAAGATAGGCTATTGTGAGGTTTTGTTTCATATTGAATGTGTGACAATAGTCATTAGTTAGATGGGTTAAATTCTGTATTATAACGGATTCTACACAGCGGTATAATTGAGTATCATACGCATGATATTCGGGTATCACACTGATGATATTCGAGTATCACATACGTGATACTCAATTATACACTAGCTGTATAATCGATTGTCTCCTATTGTTACAATCGATTGTCTTCAGTGTGACAATCGATTGTCTTACGCGTGACAATGAATTGTCTTACGCGTGACAATGGATTGTACAAGTGTGTACAAAAAGCTAAGTTGTATGTTTCATCGGTTAAAGTGACGTTATATTTCTTGAAAGATGGTATTTACTTCCTCCGTTCATCCTATTTGCTAACGCACGAAGTGAGAGATGTGAGGGCTGGAAGAGGCGGATAAAACGCAATCAAGTAAGGACTGATTGCGCTGTTTGTCCTTACTTGATTGGTATTTAAACATCTACTTCGGAGATGGTTTTTATCTGTCTTCTTAGCATATAGACAGGGTGTAAAGATAGACCGTTGCGGCAGGTATTGCTAAGAGCGAGGAGTCGAATCGGTCGAGTATTCCGCCATGTCCTGGTAGGATATTACCGCTGTCTTTGATACCGATAGTGCGCTTGAGCAAGCTCTCAACAAGGTCGCCCCATGTGCCAAAGATAACGACAACCAGTCCCAGACCTATCCACTCTGGCATACTGAGGAGGTGAGTGTTATTGCCTGAATTAGCATAATAGCCTATCACGCCAGCGATAATCAGTACGAGGATACCCCCTCCGATACTTCCTTCCCAGCTCTTCTTCGGGCTGATGCGTGGGAAGAGTTTGTGCTTGCCAAAGAGTGAGCCACTAAGATAAGCACCCGTGTCATTTGCCCAAAGGAAGATAAATATGCTCAATGGTAGGAGATAATCGAAGGTTGTCATACCATAGCCTTTCTGCTGGAAGGCTAACACGCTCATCATTGAGAAGGGGAAGGCAATGTACATCTGACCTAACATTGTGTAAGCCCAACTATGCATTGGATTCTTATTCTGTAGGTAGAGTTCTGCAACGAAGAGGTAGATAAGGGTGAGAACATATGGTACGAAGACGATAAATCCCCTCACCATATTCACTTGTAGGGCTGTCACAGCGCAGAAGAAGTAGGCTCCTGCTACGGTAGAGATGAATCGATTGACCTTTACACCATCTATTTTATTCACCAATCCCGTGTATTCCCACATGGCTGCTCCCGTTATGATGAGGAAGAGACACGTGAGTCGTAGAGGGTTGATGATGCTCGTCACCATAATAGCAACGAATATGATCCCAGTGAGGGCACGCACGATTAGGTTCTTAAGTTTATCACTCATGGCGTCTTATTTATTCTGCTGTGTTATTTGATTCTGTGTCATCTTCAGCCTTTGTCGCATTGTTGTTGAGTGCTCTCTGCTGTGCCTCGTGCTCTGCTTGAGCTTGCTTTACAGCTTCGGGCATATCCTCCAACTTAGGTTGCGACTTAGCCTCTTGGTCTAGCAACTCGTCTGTGCGACTCACCCAAGGACGCTTACCGAATATCTCTTCAACGTCTTCCGCCATGATAACCTCACGTTCCATGAGCAGTTGGGCAAGGCGGTTGTGCCCTTCCTTGTGCTCGGTGAGAATCTGCTTAGCACGATCGTACTGTCCGTTAATCATCTTCAGCACTTCCTCATCGATCATCTTTGCTGTTGTATCAGAGTATGGCTTCTGGAAATTGTACTCGTCATTATTATAATAGCAGATGTTTGGCAAGCGGTCGCTCATACCTGCGTAGGCAATCATACCGTATGCACTCTTGGTCGCACGCTCTAAGTCGTTCATCGCACCAGTTGATATATGACCTGTGAAGAGCTCCTCAGCTGCACGACCACCGAGCAATGAGCACATCTCATCCAACATCTGTTCTTTGGTTGTGATAGGACGCTCTTCAGGTAGATACCATGCTGCACCGAGAGCCTGACCACGTGGTACAATGCTCACCTTCACCAATGGGTTGGCGTGTTCGCAGAACCAACTGATTGTGGCGTGACCTGCTTCATGGAGGGCGATAGTGCGCTTCTCGGCGGTAGTCATTACCTTTGTCTTCTTCTCCAAACCACCAATGATTCTGTCAACAGCATCTAGGAAGTCTTGCTTTGTTACCTCCTTGCTGTCGTGGCGGGCTGCGATAAGGGCTGCCTCATTACATACATTGGCAATGTCGGCACCAGAGAATCCTGGTGTCTGGCGTGCTAAGAGGTCGATATCAAGGTTCTTGTCGAGCTTCAGGTTACGCATATGAACGAGGAAGATGTCCTTACGCTCTGGTAAATCGGGGAGGTCTACGTGAATCTGGCGGTCGAATCGTCCTGCACGGAGTAAAGCCTTATCGAGCATATCAACACGATTGGTTGCTGCAAGAACAATCACACCAGAGTTCGTGCCGAAGCCGTCCATCTCTGTGAGAAGGGCGTTAAGTGTGTTCTCACGTTCGTCATTACCGCCCATTGCTGGGTTCTTTGAACGGGCACGACCAACGGCATCAATCTCATCAATGAAGATGATACAAGGCGACTTCTCCTTAGCTTGGCGAAAGACATCACGCACTCGGCTCGCACCAACACCGACAAACATCTCGACGAAGTCGGAACCACTCATAGAGAAGAAAGGTACGCCAGCCTCACCAGCAACAGCCTTTGCTAGCAATGTCTTACCCGTTCCAGGAGGACCAATCAGCAGTGCTCCCTTAGGAATCTTACCACCGAGGTCGGTGTATTTCTTTGGGTTCTTCAAGAACTCAACAATCTCTTGTACCTCTTGCTTGGCACCTGTCTGACCTGCAACATCCTTAAAGGTAATCCCCATCTCGTTAGCTTTCTCATAGAGCTTAGCCTTTGACTTGCCCACACTGAAGACGCCGCCGCCACCGCCAGCACCGCCTCCCATACGGCGAATGAGGAAGTACCATATTCCAAAGAAGAATACCCACGGTGCTATTGAGATGAGAATATCCATAAAGCCATTGCCTGACTTGTTCTCATAGCTATAGCTGGCTATCTTCTTCTGGGTTACAGCTTGATCCAAGAAGGTTTCTACCTTATCTACAGAGCCAATCTCAACATTTACGTATGGGGACTTTCCTACCTGTTGTGTACCTTGTTTGAAGATGTCACGGATGTGGTCTGGACTAACATACATACGCAAGGTATTGTCGCTCTTGTTGATGACTACCTTCGTACCATAGCCTTTGGCAATATATTGCTTGAATGTTGTGTAATCTCTGTCAACGCCTGCGCTGCTTGACAAGAAGCTATTGCCACCGGCAAAGAATACTACTCCGAGGGCAATGATGACCAATACGTACAGCCAGTTCATATTGAACTTAGGCATCTTTGGCATATTGGGATTGTTGTTGGGGGATGAATTGTCCATTGTTGAAGTTTGATTAATTATGAAATAATAAATGGGTGATTAGATGGCTTTATACCTAGTCTATGTCTGGTAAGTAAGTCAACTTAGCATCCTCCCATAGGTGTTCTATGTCATAGAAAGTACGTGTCTCTGGAAGAAATACATGGACGATTACATCCACATAGTCTATCGCTACCCATTGATCATTACCAAGTCCTGCACAGTTGACAGGCTTCTCACCAATCGTTTCACGCACATAATCGCTTACCGATTCAGCAATGGCTTCAACTTGTTGGGTTGAGTTACCCTGGCAGATGATGAAGTAGTTACAGATGGTACCATCAATCCCTGATAAATCTGCAATTACTATGCCATGTCCCTTCTTATCTTGGATTCCTTTTGTAATAAGCTCTACTAATCTTTTAGTTTCTTTCATTCAGTCTTGTTATATAATATGAGTTGCAAAGTTAACGCAAATGGCATGAAGTGCAAAATAAATTTAGTTTTATTTATAATTGGTATATACTGCATTGCTAACACCTGTTGATAGAATGACTATAAACTATTTCTCACGCATGTCGAAGTCCTACTTTAATATGGAGAGACGCCTTATCACCTTATATATATAATAGTAGGACATAAAAGAAGATGGAATATGCTACTATTGGCATATCCCATCTTTCCTTATTCGTTAGTATTTTCTACTATCTTTGCATACAATAATCAATTACTTATTCTCTGCGTCGATAGCTTTTATCTTCTGCTTTACTTCGTTCATATCATTCTTGAGTTTCTCGATACGGCGGTTCATTTCGTCAATGAGACTATTACCTTTCTTGGAACTGATACTCAAGAAACCGAGGTTGTTCTCATAAGTGTTAATCTCCTGTTTGAGCTGTTCAAAGCGGCGCATCAAACGACCACGCTCACTATCAAGAGCGTCAGTACCTCGGCTAGCCACCTTTTTCAAGTTGTTACGGAAATTATCTACACGCTTGCGAGAAGCCGATATGTGAAGGTCTTTGTACAACTTATCGAGTACCTCATGATACTCCTTATACAACTTATCCTTCTCCTTGTAAGGTACATGTCCTACCTTATTATATTCCTCGGTGAGCTGTTGAACCTTCTCTTGGATGCCTTCTTCGGTCTTATCAAACAATTCCTTTAGTTGAGCAATAATCTCCTTCTTCTTCCCAAGGTTCTCACGTTCCTCACTATGCGCCCCTGCGTGTACTGCATTACGTGCTTCAAAGAAGTGGTTGCAAGCTGTTAGGAAGTCGTTCCAAAGCTGATCACCGATTTTCTTAGGTACCATACCAATCGTTTTCCACTCCTTTTGTAATGCGATGAGCTTATCGGATGTAGCCTTCCAATCGGTAGAATCAGTCAGAGCTTGTGCCTTTTCAACGAGTACTTTCTTCTTCTCTGCGTTTTCAGCAAATTGTGCTTTCAACTGTTTGAAGAACTCGCCTTTGCGTGTAAAGAAGTCATCACAAGCCGCACGGAAGCGTTCGAAGATCTTTACGTTCATCTTCTGTGGAGCAAAGCCGATAGTCTTCCATTCCTGTTGAAGAGCGATAATCTCCTTTGTATGTTTCTCCCAATCGGATGACGTTTTATTCTCTTGTTTGATGATCTCTTCAATCTTCTCGCATAGAGCAGTCTTCTTTGTAAGGTTCTCCTCTTCGCTATTGCGGATAGCTTCAAAGTGCTGTTGATGACGCTTGTTGATAATAGTGCTAGCTGCTTTAAAGCGTGTCCACACTTGTTCGCGAAGTTCTTTTGCAACAGGTCCTGTCTCGCGATACTCTTGATGAAGTTCTTGTAACTGATGGAAAGCACTGATGACATCCTTCTCTTCTATCAACTTCTCTGCTGCTTCACACAGCTTCGTCTTCTTCTCAAGATTCTTCTTGAAATCGTATTCACGTGCTTCGCGATTCAGATTCAACAAGTCGTAGAACTGCTCAACATAGAGTTGATAGTTGCGCCATAGCTCGTTTGCCTTCTCAGCAGGAACCATTTTAATCTCTTTCCATTCCTGTTGTAAGGTCTTCAATACTGGGAAGTTCTTGTTTGCCTCATCAGGAGTTGTAACCATCGCTTTGATCTTCTCGATGATAGCCTCCTTCTTCTTGAGGTTCTTCTGTTTCTCTTCTTCGAGTGCAAGGAATGCCTTTTGGCGTTTCTCCTTAATGATGGTCATCTCCGCCTTAAATACCTCTTCATCCTCATCTGGAAGTACTTGGTACTTCTCGGGGTCGCCACCGTTCTCTATATAAGCCCTCTGCTGCGCTTCACGTTCTGCGAAGTGTAGTTTATAGAATACAGTTTTCAGATGGTCAACCTCAGCTTTCTCAGGGGTATCGTCACTATCAACAATAGCCTTAAGGCGCTCTATGATTTCCTTCTTTGTGCTATATGTCTTTGCAGAATAGGTTTCTGCTTCGCACTTAGATTGTGTTTCAGTTGACTGATTTAGGCCTTCATCTGTTACTTCATTCTGCTCTGTTGGAGCTTTAGATACAGCTTCTTCAGACAACTTTACTTCTTCTGTACCCTGATTAAGGGCATTCTCTTGAGAGTCCATCATTTCACTTTTTGTTTGTGATTCGGGTTTTCCGCAAATTAGATAACGAATGGCTCAATAAATATTGAGCCTTCGCAACCATATTAAAGTATATCAGTTGCAAACTTAGATAAAATCTCTGAATATACCTAATTTTTATCTTCTTTTTTTGTTTCTAGCCTCTAAAGTAAGCGTTTACGGCGTAAAATCCACCATGAAGCAGCGGAAACTACAACGGATAAGAGCATCGCTATGGGGAAACCCCATGTACTTCTTTCCATGCCGTTGATAAGGTTCATACCAAAGAGGGAGGATATTAACGTTGGCAACATCATGACTATTGACACCGAAGTAAGTGTACGCATCACGGTGTTCATGTTGTTGTTAATAATGCTAGAATACGTGTCCATCGTTGATTCCAAGATGTCCGAATAGATACTAGTAGTCTCTCTCGCCTGTGACATCTCGATGTTTACATCCTCGATAAGGTCGGCATCCAGCTCATCAACTTGTAGCTTGAATTTCAGCTTAGCAAGTAGGTTCTCGTTGCCACGAATGGATGTAATGAAATAGGTGAGGGAGTCTTGTAGTCTACTTAAACCTATCAAACTCTCATTATCAACACCCTTATCTAGGTTGCGTTTAGCCTTCTCGATGAGTGTATTAATCTGCTTGAGTCGTTTCAAGTACCATACTGCTGAAGATAGAAAGAGACGGAAGATTAAGTCGACATAGTCGGTGAATCCAGCGTTTCTCTTCTGCTGATAACTAACGAAGTCAAGCATCATGTTCGTCTCGAAGTTACATACAGTGATGGTCACATCTCGTTTATGAATAATACCCAAAGGAACGGTTGTGTATGGTGTTCTTGATCGAATTTCTTTAACGTAGGGGATACGTAAGATGATAAGCATCCAACCGTCATCATACTCATAACGGGCACGCTCATCAGTATCGCTGATATCCGATAGGAAGTAATCAGGGATATGATATGTATCTTCTAGTTCTTGCTGATCTTGCTCTGTTGGGCAGGTTACTTGAATCCAACAATTAGGTTGCCATTCCTTAATGGGGCTCAAGGTTCTATTGATATTCCAATATGTTTTCATTTGCTAATCTCCATGTTTAATAAGTGTGGGGATTAGCAATCTCGTTGCAATCCTCACGCTTATTGATTGAAAGTTTCCGCGTGATAATCGTCCATTTAATAATTACGTATTGGTTTTGCGACTGCAAATTTAGGAAAAAATAATGGTTAGAACAAACAAACGAATAAGTTTTTAAGGTTAGTGGAGTGCGGTCGGTGTAAATGAGCAGACGCCCTTCTTACCTCGAAGAGAGGCTTTCTTTTATGCCAAGAAACGCCCTCTTTATATGTAAGAAAGGCTCTCTTTGTTTTCCTTCTATTGAAGTCTCTTGTCTTATAGCCTGTTGCCTCTAATAGAATTAATGCTTACGATGTCTTCATATAATGCTCTTTAAAGGATTAATTAACGTTAAATAATTAACGAATCGTTTGCGTTCTTACTTTTAATTATTTATCTTGCAAACGTTAATCAATTATGTCTAACAATACTAAATAACTCTTTTAATTATGAAGAAACAAATCACTTGGATGTGTATCCTATTATGTTCTTTATTATTCGTAGCCTGTGAGAAGTCTGTAATAGATAATCCTGATGGACAAAAGAACACCAATAAATCAAGGCATAGAGTCACTCGTGTCGTAAGGATTCACCCAACAGAACTGCGTGTGGAAAGTATGGAAGAACCACTTATTAGTAAGTCTTCAAATGTGCAATCAAGGGGCGCCAGTGTTCCAGAAGAGGGCAAAGTAAAACTCTATGCAGTGAATGTCTTTGAAAAGAAAGTAGGTTCGGAGTTGTATGAGAAGTATGCTTATGGCTTGTTCTCTGACCCGAGTAAGATTGCAATCAGAATGTTTGAAGACAACAGATATAAGATTGAATGCCTCGAAGTAGTGGAAGGTGACGACCATCTATATAATAAGGAGAAATCCTATCAAGCCCCATTCTTGCACGGAGAGAATCTTCCTACGAAAGTAACCAATCAATTTGTTATGTCGAAAACGGATAATATGAGTAATCTTCAAAAGGGTGAAACGAATATCTCTGAAACGAAGGTTCAGCGTTATCCAAGGATGATTAAGCTATATGGAACGCAGGAAGACATAGATCCCAAAGCCTCCAAAGACCTCACAATAGATATGCGGAAGGCTGTATTTGGACTTCATTTTAAGATTACACCACCAGAGGAAGGAACGCTAGAGATCAATTATCTTGGATGGAAGTTAGCCCAAAAGAGCGGTCAAACTGGCTATGATGGTGGTAGTATTTATGCATTCAGTGAGATAGTAGAAGCCACTAAGGATGGTTATCAGTTGGTAGCTCCTTTAGAGATGAAGTGGACTAAAGCGAATGGAACAGTGGTGCAAGAGCATAAGGATCTGACGTTGAAACGAAATGTGAAAACCAAGGTTGAAATTGTTGTTGAGGGTCCCAAAGCACGTAACATTAGCTTCCGAGAGGAGAATGTTGCCATGACGGAAGAGCAAATAGAATGGCATGTTGTGAAATAGATAGCACGTTTTTTATTGGCAAAGTGTGTCAGCCAAAGCCTTAATCTCTGCACGGGCAGGTTTCCCCGTGGCTGTTTGTGGGATGCTTGTAGTGTGGAGGATGAGGCGTGGTTGCCAATACTTAGGGAGGATACGTTGGCAGATTGTATTGATAGAGTCTGTGTCTTCAGACGTAGTGAGAAGTACTACACGTTCTCCAAACTTCTTATCTCTTATGCTTGTAATGGCATATTCCTCTGTAAGATGAGCTTTTAAGGCACGTTCAACCTCCTCTATTTGTATCTTTATACCACCTGAATCAATCACATTATCGCGTCTTCCTAGGATGCGGAAACGTACTTGTTTATGTTTGTCATTCGACAGACTTATGGTTTGAAGTTCGGCTCTGTCGTTAGTTACTAAGGGCTTCGAACATGCAGCGGGTGCATTGATAATCAGGCAGCCATCTGTATTTAGGTTCACTTCAACACTATCGAAAGGTTCGTACCAATCGCTTGCAGAATCTCCATTCAAGCGTCGTAAAGCAATGTGGGAGAGCGTTTCCGTCATTCCGTATGTGCTCCACACTGCATGAGGGAAGTCTTTTAATGCTTCGGCGAGATGGTCATCAATGGCACCACCACCGATGATTAATTGCCTAATCTTACGTAGCCTCTCTCGTTCTTGAGGCACTTGTAGGGAATTATAAACCTGCAGTGGAATCATAGCTGCAAATGTTATCTCCTCCTGAAGGGCGTTGGCTTGGCGGAGAGAATCGTCTGAGAGCGGATGACCAGAGGGCTTTACGTTGATTAATCGCAAATTTCTTTCAATACTCCTAACTACTACCATCTTACCCGCAATATAGTCCAGAGGCATACAAAGGAGTGCTGTGTCACCAGCTTTCAATCGAAGGAAATCACAGGTGATACGTGCTGAGTTCAACATTCGAGACTTCTCCACCCATAGTGGTTTGGGCTTCCCTGTCGATCCACTGGTATGCACTAACACCCTCGTGTCAGCGTTATTCCATTCTGTAAGAAACTCTTCTATCGTCATTGTTGTTCGTTGATTGATTCCCTAATCGTTATTGTTTCACCCAGAGTTGATCACCTCTGATTGTCAGAGGCATGGGTATATTATCCGAGAACAAAAGACCTGTTCCAAGTCCCTGGGGCATTGTTATGTGAGGTCCGTATAGATCGGCTGTAAGTTGCGCAATGCTGTTTAACCCCACATTACTTTCTAGTGCGGAGGTGATCCAAGAGCCTATTCCCCGTTGATTAGCCATCTTCACCCATTCTCGCACACCTGTCATCCCCCCATGCAAACTAGGTTTTAGAACTATATATTGCGGTCGGATGGTGTCGAGTAGTTGCTCTTTTTCGTTATAGCTATTCACTCCGATGAGTTCTTCATCTAGTGCGATTGGAAGTGGAGAGAGGGTACATAGCTGTGCCATTTGTGCCCATTGATGTTGTCGGATAGGCTGTTCTATAGAGTGGATATCGTATTGTGCCAATGCTTCCAAGCGTTCCATGGCATTTTCAGGAGTGAATGCTCCGTTTGCATCGACGCGTAGTTCTATTTGAGCGCGTGTGAAAGACTGTCGGATGTGACGGATAAGTTCAATCTCTTTAGCGAAGTCTATTGCCCCAATCTTTAGCTTTACACAATGATAGCCTGCCTTTAGTTTCTCTTCTAAACGCTGATACATCTCTTCGAAGGAACCCATCCAAACGAGTCCGTTGATGGTGATTCCTTCTTTTCCAGCACCAAAGTTCGTGTGGAAGAAGTCGATACTTCCGTTTGCATCAAGTTGTACCTTTGCTGTTTCCAAGCCAAAGAGCATAGACGGATAAGGTCTCATTGCATTCGTGTCAATGCTTCCCGTATGGCAAAAGTCATCACAGAAGATTCGCAACTTACGTTCATATTCATCATCAGACATGGCATCGCAGGATAAATCAGGGAGTGTGGCACATTCCCCAATACCTATTACTTCAGGCTTATTGGTGTCTGACAGCGTAATATAAAAGCTCTTCCTCGTTTTGTAAACACCCCTTGAAGTGCCTGCAGGATTGATGAAGTGGAGGGTGCGGGAGGATATTTTAATTTCGTACATAGTAATTTCTTTTATTTTTTGTTTCTATATTCAATCCTCGCTCTTGTCATCTGTTCGCGTATTCCACCATGCTTAATAAAATCATCTTTGATATAGTCTAAATACCTTCTAAGTATTACATCTTCTTGATGAAGTAAAGTGATAGCAATGTTAGCTATGGTTTCATCTGTGCGTATTTGGATGGCATTACGATAAAAAGAATACTCATTATGTTTGGAACATACGCGCCGTGTAATGATAGCATTCTTATCATCTGCATCCCATTTGGTAAGGTTTCGGACACGAAGATAGTCTTCATAATCAATTAATAGCTCCTGTAGACTGGCACGAGCAACGTTTATTAGTTTTATTTCTGTCTCTGCAGAGGTCGTTGAGGCAGCACATCCTTCTGCGATGTTCTGCTTTCCTGATCGGGCAGCCTGTATCATTTGGTCTATCGTTCTGTCCCCTCTATTCAAAAAGTGGTGGGCAAAGTAATAGGTGATATCATATATACATTCGGCTTTCTGATAAGCGATTAGGTTGCGATAGTTGCCTTTTTGTGGTAAGAAAGGTGTCTCCATGAGTGTTTGTGGGCTATTGATAATAATGTTTCCGTTGGATTATTGGGCTTATAAGGCTAATAAGTTTAATTGGGCAATCAGCCTCTATAGTCCTTATTAAGTAAACTATTTTATTAGCCTCATTGGTCTTTAATTAGCCCAATGAGGCTAATTATCAATTAAGGGAATTGTGGGTACTTATCGAAATCGGGCTTGCGCTTCTCTAAGAAAGCCTTTCCGCCTTCTTGAGCCTCATCCAGTGTGTAATAGAGCATAGTGGCATCTCCTGCTAGTTCTTGTATACCTGCTTGACCGTCCAACTCGGCATTTAGACCTGCTTTTATCATGCGTAAGGCTAACGGGGAACGCTCCATCATGGTGTTAGCCCAGTCTACACACTCGTCTTCTAGCTGTTCGAAGGGTACGACCTTGTTGACTAATCCCATGCGTTCTGCCTCTATTGCAGAGTATTGACGGCACAAGAACCATATCTCTCTAGCCTTCTTCTGCCCCACAATACGGGCTAGATACGAAGCACCGAAACCGGCATCGAAGGATCCTACCTTTGGTCCTGTCTGTCCGAAGATGGCGTTATCTGAAGCGATGGAGAGGTCGCATACCACTTGAAGAACATGTCCGCCACCAATGGCATAACCATTTACCATGGCGATAACAGGCTTTGGTAAACGACGAATCTGCATCTGTAAATCAAGGACATTAAGGCGTGGAACACCATCACCTCCTACATATCCACCCCTTCCTTTAACGTGCATGTCGCCCCCAGAACAGAATGCTTTATCACCCTCACCAGTAAGTATGACCACTCGAATATCAAGTGCTTCGCGACAGTAGTTGAATGCTTGTGACATCTCCCAGACCGTCTTTGGCGTGAAAGCATTGCGATAGCGAGGTCGGTTAATGGTAACTTTTGCGATATGATTAAACTCTTCGAAGCGTATTTCCTCAAACTTGAAGCCCTCGATGGGTTTCCATTCTCTTTTGCTCATAAGGCTTTTCTTTTATTTTGTAGTTTTATTTTTAAATGATAATTAGTTGTTTTCTCTTGGCTAGGAAAAGGCTTTGTAATAGTCTTCCATTGCTTGTGCATCCTCTTCGGGGTTAGTGAAAACCTCCAAGAGTACAGGACCTTCCTCTGCATTGAAGAAGTCCTTGAGGCGTTCCGACAACTCTTCTGCATTGCGCGCAGCCATGTATTCAATGTCATGGGTTTGACAGATGGCTTCAGCGGAAGTAGTATGATGTGCTGCAATTATATCATCTCGGAATGGAGAAGAGCCTAGTCCGTGTAATTGATGGAATATTCCTCCACCTCCATTGTTGAGTAGTAAGATCCCAAGATTTGGTGATAAGCATTGGTTCCAAAGTGCATTTTGATCGTAAAAAAAGCTCAAGTCACCGATAACACAGTACACATCCTCTTCTTCCTGATGTGCAATAGCATATCCAACAGCCGTTGACAGCGAGCCTTCTATGCCATTCACGCCACGATTCACATAGGTGTATTGATCAGAGAAGATGTTTCCCAAGCGTACAGCAGAGCTATTCCCATAGAAAAACTCACCATCAATACCTTCTTTTCGGAAGGTCTCGTGGAAAGTTTTAACGGCTAGTAATTGTGAAAAGCGGGGTTGTATCTTCTTTCGAATGGCGTAGGCTCCATTGAAAACGTTGTTCCATTGCGTCACAAAAGGTTTCTCTCTCATGTCATTCACTTCGTTAGCAAGGATACCAATCATCTCTTCCTGCGAGCATTGAATGATGTCCGTTAGGTGCATGAAGGTATCACAACAATTCCCACTCTCGTTTACAATGATAGAAACCTGTGGTTGGCACTTTCGTAAAAACTGCTTCAATCGTTTGCTAACCAGTGTCCCTCCTATATATATAAGGTGGTCGGGACGATAAGACTCATCGTTACCTATCCTTATCAATGCCTCATCAATGGGGAGAGCAGGGCTAATACTATCGTCTGCCAATTTCTCTTGAATGACCACAGCAGTGCTTTTCAACACCTCAAGAGCCTCCATTGTCTCCCCAACAACCTCAGGAGTCATCTGTCCAAGAACAATCATTGGACGCTCACTTTGCAGTAGTTCTGCAGCCAGCTCATAGCTAATAGCATTGTTCGCGACCGGTTCATGTAATGTGATTCTGCGCTCGTTAGGGAGGTTGGGAACATCATATTCAAAAAGAGGTTCACTAATAGGAACATTGATGTGTACGGGTCCGAACCCTTGAGATAAGGCTGCGTTGAGAGCCTCATTGACCAGTCTATTGCAATACCAGCGTTCCTCTTCGTTGTGTGGTTCAGGTAGTGTCACACTCTTACGAACGTTCGGTTCTAAAGCTCCATGCTGTTGTAACGTTTGACCATCTTGTTGATTGATCCATTGTGCAGGTCTATCTCCAGAGATAATCACCAACGGACGTTTCTGATAAAAGGCTTCTGCCACTGCAGGAGCCACGTTTAATAGTGCCGAGCCCGAGGTTACACAAAGTGCAACGGGCTCATTATCTGCTAATGACATACCTAATGCGACGAAGCCAGCCGACCGCTCATCCGTTACAGGAAAACACTCAATATCAAGGCAAGTACATAGGTTATGCACGATAGGAGAGTTACGTGAACCAGGGCAGACAACTGCCTTTGATATTCCAAACTTTACCAGTAAGGCGGTTAATATATTAACGTTCTCCTTGTTACTATACATTTTCAATAAGTTGTATTGAAGGTTAGTTGACTTTCTTTTATTGCTGAATAAGCTGTCGCATTGTGGCGAGCTTTGCTTCAGTCTCTTGCCATTCGTTCTCTTCTATACTCTCTTTTAACAATCCACCACCCGCATAGAGCTGACAAGCCGATCGAGTGATGTGCATACAACGGAGTGTTACATAGAGTTTTGCAAGCCCATTGTCCCCCAGCAGCCCACTGAAGCCACTATAATAAAGGCGGTCAGTATGCTCGTTACGAAGGATGAATTTGTGTGCCTCTTCCTTAGGAATACCACACACGGCAGGCGTTGGGTGAAAGGCAGTTAGGAAACTTCCAAGGCGTTGTGTGTCCTTGAGTTGGAAAGAGAAATCGGTTCTTAGATGAGCTAGATGGGCTGCACGAGAAGTGAAAGGTTCGCTTTCCGTGATGTCGCTAGCGAACGGCTGTAAGCAAGTTCGGATGTAATCGGCAACCAGTTGTTGCTCTTCTCGGTTCTTTTCAGACCATTGAATATCCTCTCCCTCATATCTCATCGTACCAGCTAAAGCCATTGTTTGGTAGCTTGTAGCGTCTCCACGTAACAGAATCTCAGGACTTGCCACGAGCCACATACCTGTTTGTGCAGTGTAGAAAAGTGCAATGTACGATCGTGGATACCATTCGCATGCCTTGAGAAAGATATCTCTAGGATTCATCTGTTCGTCTTTCTTCTCCACGATGGTGCGTGCCAATACCAGTTTGCGGAATGAGTTGCGATTCAATTCATCGTGGAAACAAGTGAAGTCATTGTGGTATTGAATACGAGGGTCAACTTCCGAGGTCTCCAAATAAGCCTCATCTTGCCCGTTCGGAATGGCTTCAAAGCCCTTACTACCATCTAAGGGCAAGACAGATGATTGTCCGCTTTTGCCATCAAGTAAGTAGATTGGATGAGTCGTATTGTTGGCGAAGGGTGCAATCACAAACCCCTTATGCCCGTCAAGTTCTGTTAGTGAACCAAAGCGAGTGGGTTCCTCTTGTTGAGAATAGCAATGACAGACTTCCTCGAAAGGCTCACGATAGATAAAAAATGCGTCCATTTAATCTTTCTTCGGTGCTATAACGTAGTTGGTAACTTGCACAGTAGAGATGAGTTCACCCTCATCATTCTTGATATCTATGTGCCAAACGTGCAGTGTGTGACCCTTATGAACGAGCTTACCATAGGCAGTTACAGTTCCACCATACGGCATTGCCTTCACGTGGTTACCGCTTATATTGATTCCCAAAGCCATCTTTCCAGGGCAGAGAGCCATTGAACCGACTCCTGCTAGGTTCTCCGCTAGGGCTAACGAAGCTCCTCCTGAAAGAAAACCAAAGGGTTGTTTATTTCGATCATCCACTGCCATGCGAGCCTTTAACGTGTCTTGTTCGGGAGTAGAGATAAACTCCATGCCCAAAGTACGGCTCAATCCGTCAGCATCTTTAATCTTATTCCAAATCTTTTCTACGTTCATGTCGATCTTACTTAATGTATTGCAAAGATACTAAAAACAACTGGAATTCCTTTTCGAAAGGGTTTGTTTTTGTGTGTGAAGGGATGGAGTCGCTCTTTAATACAGCACGATAGTAGGATTAGAAGCCCTAGTTTATTCTGCACGTAACGTGATTTGTAGACGGTAAGGTACAAGGATATATGAACTTAAAGATATATACCTTTTATCCTAATCATTCTATTGTGGGATAGAAGAGGGCGTTTCTTCCATTGAACGAAGGCGTTTCCTTGCATGAAAGAAAGCCTCTCTTCATGTTGAAGGAACGCCCTCTTCAAAGTGAAAGGAGCTTTTCCTAACTGTTTTTCGTTAAGTATTCCTCCCCTTGAAGGAGGCTGGGAGGGGTAGAGTTAACCTCCCTTTCCTATGCAATGCCATTATAAAAAAGGCAAAAAGCACCATAGTTTGCGAATATTTTAGTAAATTTGCACATTATAAGAATATACTCGATTTATTATAAAGATGAACATTTTAGAATTGTCAGAGCAGGAGATTGGACGTCGTCAAAGCCTGCAAGAATTGCGCGAGATGGGCATTAATCCATACCCAGCAGCAGAGTTCCCAACCAACGCTTACTCTACTGATATAAAAGAGCAATTCGATGAGAACGAGCAAAGAGAAGTAACGATTGCAGGACGAATGATGGGTCGTCGCATTATGGGTAAGGCTTCTTTTGCAGAGATTCAGGATAGTAAAGGAAGAATACAAGTATATATTACCCGTGATGATATATGTCCGGGAGAAGATAAAGAATTGTATAATAAGGTCTTCAAGAAGCTCCTTGACATTGGAGACTTTATCGGTGTTAAGGGCTATGTGTTCAAGACTCAGATGGGAGAGATATCTATTCATGCAAAAGAGATTACTCTTCTTTCAAAGAGCTTGAAGCCTCTTCCAATCGTGAAGTACAAAGATGGCGAGGCTTATGATAAGTTTGAAGACCCCGAACAACGCTATCGTCAGCGTTATGTTGACCTTGTTGTCAACGATGGAGTTAAAGATACTTTCTTGAAGCGTGCCACAGTCTTGCGTACAATGCGCCAGTTCTTTGATGAGGCGGGGTACACAGAAGTGGAGACACCAACCCTCCAGAGTATTCCTGGTGGTGCTAGTGCACGCCCATTCATCACCCACTTCAATGCGCTCAACATTGATATGTACATGCGTATCGCCACTGAGCTTTATTTGAAACGACTCATTGTTGGTGGTTTTGAAGGTGTTTACGAGATTGGTAAGAACTTCCGTAACGAAGGTATGGATCGCTTCCATAACCCAGAGTTCACTTGTATGGAGCTTTATGTTCAGTACAAGGACTATAACTGGATGATGTCTTTTACAGAGCAGTTACTCGAGAAGATCTGTGTTGCCGTTAATGGGAAACCAGAGGTGAAGATGGGTGATAAGGTGATAAGCTTTAAGGCTCCGTTCCGCCGTCTACCTATTCTTGAGGCTATAAAGGAGAAGACTGGCTTTGATTTAGAGGGTAAATCAGAGGATGAGATACGTGATATTGCATTGAACAAGTTGAAGATGGAGACCATAGATGAGAGCTTTGGTAAGGGCAAACTCATTGATGAAATCTTTGGAGAGTTCTGTGAGGGAACTTATATTCAGCCTACTTTTATCACCGACTATCCGGTAGAGATGTCTCCACTCACTAAGATGCACCGCTCAAAACCAGGCTTGACTGAACGTTTCGAGTTAATGGTCAATGGTAAGGAGTTGGCTAATGCTTACTCCGAGTTAAACGATCCGATAGATCAAGAGGAGCGTTTCTTGGATCAGATGCACTTGGCTGATAAGGGTGATGATGAGGCTATGATCATTGATCAAGACTTCTTGCGTGCATTGCAATATGGTATGCCTCCTACCTCAGGTATTGGTATCGGCATTGACAGACTCGTGATGTTAATGACTGGCAAGGAGTACATTCAGGAGGTAATGTTGTTCCCTCAGATGAAGCCGGAACCAAAGATTCCACAAGACTCAATCAAAGATTGGGCTGCTCTTGGTGTATCAGAAGATTGGGTATATGTGCTGCGTAAGGCAGGTTTCAACCTAATTGCTGATATCAAGGGAGAGAAGGCGCAAGGCTTACAACAGAAGTTGGGTGAAATCAATAAGAAGTATAAACTCGGATATGAAAAGCCTTCTGTTGATGAGATCCAGAAGTGGATTGACGAGGCTGGAAAGTAATTGGAAGAAGTGAAGAGTTGCCTCTTCCTCCTTTAACTACCTAAGAAGAATGTTCAACATAGGTAAAATAGCAATCATTGGTAGCGGTAGCTGGGCAACAGCTATCGCTAAGATTGTTGTGGAACATACGCATCATATAGGTTGGTACTTCCGCCGTGATGATAAGATAGAAGAGTTTAAACGGAGAGGACATAACCCTACCTATCTGACGAGTGTTAGGTTCAATATGGATGAGATAAGTTTCTCGTCTGATATTAATAAGATTGTTCAGGAGTATGACACATTGGTCTTTGTGACCCCATCTCCTTACCTGAAGGCTTTGTTGAAGAAGCTAAAAGCAAAGCTCAATACGAAACTTATCGTTACAGCTATCAAAGGAATCGTTCCAGACGAGAACCTTGTTTGCTCAGAGTATTTCCATGAGGAATACAAAGTTCCTTATGATAATCTGGCTGTGATAGGTGGTCCTTCGCATGCAGAAGAGGTTGCTATGGAACGTCTTACATACCTAACCGTCGGTTGTTCTGACCTTGAGAAGGCTCGAAGCTTTACAGAGGTGTTAGCATCCAATTATGTTAAGACAAAGATATCACCAGATGTTCTAGGTATAGAATACGCCTCTGTCTTGAAGAATGTATATGCCATTTCAGCTGGTATCTGTGCTGGTCTGAAGTATGGTGATAACTTTCAAGCGGTGTTAATGTCGAACGCTATGCAAGAAATGGATCGTTTCTTAAAGACGATCAACCCTATCCAACGATCTATTATAGATAGCGTTTACCTTGGTGATCAGTTGGTAACGGGATATAGTAACTTCTCTCGTAACCACACCTTTGGTGCGATGATTGGTAAGGGATATAGCGTTAAGTCGGCTCAATTAGAGATGGAGATGATAGCCGAAGGATACTTCGGAACGAAGTGCATGAAGGAGATTAACCGCCGTCTACATGTAAATATGCCGATCCTAGATGCCGTGTATAACATCCTTTACGAACGTATAAGTCCACAAGTAGAGATTAAATTATTAACAGATTCATTTAGATAAACACAAATGGAAAGTATTAAGTTAGACATTTCAAAAGCAGCTCAGTTTTTGAATTTGGGTGCGGTAGAGGCTTATGCTCCTCACGTAGCTGCTGCCCAAGAAGCATTGGAGAAGAGCACTTGTCCAGGTAACGATTTCCTAGGTTGGTTACACTTACCATCAAGTATAACTGCCGAGTTCCTTGGTCAGATACAAGCGGTAGCCAACACTCTTCGTGAGAAGTGTGAAGTGGTTGTTGTTGCTGGTATCGGTGGTTCTTATTTAGGTGCTCGTGCTGTCATCGAAGCCTTAGGTAATAGTTTTGCTTGGCTTGTGAATGACAAGAAGAACCCTACAATCTTGTTCGCAGGAAACAATATTGGTGAGGATTATCTCGCTGAACTTACAGCCTATTTAAGCGATAAGAAGTTTGGTGTCATTAATATTTCTAAGTCTGGTACTACCACAGAAACTGCTCTTGCATTCCGTCTTTTGAAGAAGCAATGTGAGGAGCAACGTGGTAAGGAGACTGCTAAAGACGTTATTGTAGCTATCACTGATGAGCACAAGGGTGCTGCTCGTGCTGCTGCAACAAAGGAAGGTTACAAGACATTCATCATTCCTGATAATGTTGGTGGACGCTTCTCTGTTCTTACACCAGTTGGCTTGTTGCCTATTGCAGTAGCTGGTTTCGATATTCAGAAACTTGTTGAGGGTGCACAGGTAATGGAGAAGGAAACGGCTAATGACGTTCCTTTTGCTAACAACATCGCAGCACGTTACGCTGCTGTTCGTCAAGGTCTTTACTCACAGGCAGGCAAGAAGATTGAGATAGTTGCTAACTTCCAACCAAAGCTCCATTACTTTGCAGAGTGGTGGAAACAGCTCTATGGTGAGAGTGAAGGTAAGGATCACAAGGGCATTTTCCCTGCTGCTTGCGACTTTACAACCGATCTCCACTCTATGGGACAGTGGATTCAAGAGGGCGAGCGTTCTATCTTTGAGACTGTAATCTCTATCGAACAGCCTAACGCAAAGTTGCTCTTCCCACATGATGATGAGAATCTCGACGGCTTGAACTTCTTAGAGGGTAAGCGTGTTGATGAGGTTAACAAGATGGCAGAACTTGGTACTCGTCTGGCTCACGTAGATGGTGGTGTGCCTAATATTCGTGTGAGTGTACCAGTATTGAACGAGTATTATCTCGGTCAGCTCATCTACTTCTTCGAGAAGGCTTGTGGTATTAGTGGTCTTATCCAAGAGGTTAATCCATTCAACCAGCCAGGTGTTGAGGCTTACAAGAAGAATATGTTTGCTCTTCTCAATAAGCCAGGTTACGAGGCAGAGAGCAAGGCTATTCAAGAAAGATTGACTAAGGAATAATAGCCCCACCCAGCCTCCCCGAAAGGGGAGGAGTTCCTAACTGAAGCCAATCTGAATTGTGTGGATTTAGGGGGAATACTATTTTATAACATTCTTTATGTGTCCTCAAGTCCTGCACTAAGGTGTGGTACTTGAGGATAATAATATATAATAATGTGAAGAAAACAACGATATCATCTCAATTCCAGCAAGACATCCCCTCCTTTGGAGGGGCTTGGGGAGGCTTCAATTCCCCTAATATCCCTTCCTTTGGAGGGGCTTGGACAGGCTTCAAAGTCGTCCTCTTCGACATGGATGGGGTGCTTTATGACTCAATGCCGAACCATGGTGTTGCATGGCAGCGTACTATGAAGGAGTTTGGAATACACTTCACGCTGGAGGATTCGTATGCAACTGAAGGTGCTAGAGGGGTTGATACCATTCGTAAATATGCTCGCGAACAACTCGGAAAGGAACTGAGTGAGGAAGAGGCGCAACGGATGTATGATGTGAAAGCACACTATTTTCATGAGATGCCAGAAGCTAAGATCTTCGATGGTGTACTCGATCTCATGCAGAAGATAAAACGTAGTGGACTGAAGATTGGTATTGTAACAGGTAGTGCACAGCGACCATTGATAGAGCGTGTGACGCATGATTTTGCCGACTTTATCACTCGGGATCAGGTAACTACAGCCTTTGATGTGAAGCGTGGTAAGCCTAATCCTGATCCTTATCTTATGGGCTTGAAGAAGGCGGGCAACTTTTCTCCATCTGAGGGAATCGTTGTTGAAAATGCCCCTTTGGGCGTTCGTGCAGGTGTAGCAGCTGGTTGTTTCACCGTAGCAATCAATAGTGGACCATTGCCCGATGCAGCTCTTCTTGACGAAGGAGCCAACATCCTCTTCCCAACTATCCGTGAGTTCGCCGACAAATGGGAACTTCTTTTATCTCATTTTCCCCATTATTAAGTCTTCCCCTCCCTGACTCTTATATTGCTCCAAAGCGTGGCAAACATTAGTTTTTACTCCCCTCTCCATTCGGAGAGGGGTTGGGGGTGAGGCTTTTCTTCTTGCGGAGAGGGGTTGGGGGTGAGGCTTTTTTTCTTTCTTTTCCTTGCTCATTCCATTTATTCTTCTTACCTTTGCGCCCGTTGAGTGAGAATTAACCAACTTAAGAATGATGTTACAAACAATGAATTTCAATCAAGCTAACGTTTGCGCCTTACATAATAAAGGTGTAAATGCATGTGCTGTTGTGTTGGATTCTTTAACATCTAAGAACGAGAAAAAGATGGCAAATTATTTGGTAGTTCCAAATAATTGTATACTCTCTCTCTCTCTCTCTCTCTCTCTCTAGTAGAGCAGGCGTTAACTACACATTTTTTTCTTCTCGCATACGCGCGCGCGAAGCGTGCCGTAACCCCTGAAAACAAAGGACTTCTAAGAGTTTCCTTTGTTCTTTTTTTGTGTCCGTACCTTAACTGAAATATAAAGAAATTAAGCTATACTTTTTATTTGATTTTAAATACTTAAAATGAGAGATTATGACAAAAAACAAAGAAACTAAAAAACAGGATTATCTGCAACCAGCGTGTTGCATACTCTTCGTTGAGGCAGAAAGTCCTGTCTGCACTTCCGTTTACCACAAAGTGTCAGGCTCTTTTGAGCCAAAGAATAACACCTATTTCGATGAGAATAGATGGGATGCTCATTCCCATGATACAGATTGGGAACGTGAAGATGTTGAGAGTGGAACAATAGAGTTTTAGAATTACAGAATGAGAGTTATAAATTAAAAAAGACATCAAGAATGAAAAGTAATTATTTAATATTGAAAACGTTTTTAAAACCGCTTGCTTTCGCTGTATTGCTTATTATGGTTGC
>NZ_AJIN01000056.1:0-5145 GCF_000257925.1 Prevotella sp. oral taxon 306 str. F0472 | reverse complement strand
GTGTGTACAAGGCCCGGGAACGTATTCACCGCGCCATGGCTGATGCGCGATTACTAGCGAATCCAGCTTCGTGGGGTCGGGTTGCAGACCCCAGTCCGAACTGGGACCGGCTTTCAAGATTGGATGTAATTTACATTACACCGTCCCTCTGTACCGGCCATTGTAACACGTGTGTAGCCCCGGACGTAAGGGCCGTGCTGATTTGACGTCATCCCCACCTTCCTCACACCTTACGGTGGCAGTGTCTCCAGAGTGCCCAGCTTAACCTGATGGCAACTGAAGAGAGGGGTTGCGCTCGTTATGGCACTTAAGCCGACACCTCACGGCACGAGCTGACGACAACCATGCAGCACCTTCACAGAGACCCCGAAGGGCGTCATTATCTCTAAATCCTTCCTCTGCAATTCAAGCCCGGGTAAGGTTCCTCGCGTATCATCGAATTAAACCACATGTTCCTCCGCTTGTGCGGGCCCCCGTCAATTCCTTTGAGTTTCACCGTTGCCGGCGTACTCCCCAGGTGGGATGCTTAATGCTTTCGCTTAGCCGCTGATACAGGTACCAACAGCGGGCATCCATCGTTTACTGTGCGGACTACCAGGGTATCTAATCCTGTTCGATACCCGCACCTTCGAGCTTCAGCGTCAGTTGCGCTCCCGTCAGCTGCCTTCGCAATCGGAGTTCTTCGTCATATCTAAGCATTTCACCGCTACACGACGAATTCCGCCAACGTTGTGCGTACTCAAGGAAACCAGTATGCGCTGCAAGTCAGACGTTGAGCGTCTACATTTCACAACACACTTAATCTCCGGCCTACGCTCCCTTTAAACCCAATAAATCCGGATAACGCCCGAACCTTCCGTATTACCGCGGCTGCTGGCACGGAATTAGCCGGTCCTTATTCGTATGGTACCTGCAAACAATCACACGTGATTGACTTTATCCCCATACAAAAGCAGTTTACAACCCATAGGGCCGTCATCCTGCACGCTACTTGGCTGGTTCAGACTTCCGTCCATTGACCAATATTCCTCACTGCTGCCTCCCGTAGGAGTTTGGACCGTGTCTCAGTTCCAATGTGGGGGACCTTCCTCTCAGAACCCCTACTGATCGTTGCCTTGGTGGGCCGTTACCCCGCCAACAAGCTAATCAGACGCATCCCCATCCATAACCGATAAATCTTTTATCCTTATCTGATGCCATCAAAGGATTACATAAGGTATTAGTCTGCCTTTCGGCAGGTTATTCCTTAGTTATGGGAAGGTTGGATACGCGTTACTCACCCGTGCGCCGGTCGACGTCCATTCGGTGCAAGCACTAAATGCCGTTTCCCCTCGACTTGCATGTGTTAAGCCTGTAGCTAGCGTTCATCCTGAGCCAGGATCAAACTCTCCATTGTAAAATATGTTTGGGTGATTAGTAATAGGTAAGAAGGGTAATAAATACCAACTTAACCCAAAACTTCACCGAGTAATCTCTGTTTCAGAATGCTTATCCTTTAGTATCAAGTTTTAAAAGCACCTTTTCCTATATAGGAATTCAATTGAATTGATCGGTTCGTTTCTTTTACCCATCTATTTGATTCATAACCAAACAGACGCTTCTTGTACTACTTCTCTGTTTATGTAAATCTTTTCAAAGAACTCTTTCTTTATATGCTTTAAGTAACTTACCAGGTGGCTTGTTTTGTAAAGCGAATGCAAAAGTATATAGAAATTCCTTTTCCACCAAATGTTTTGAAGATTATTTTTCAAAAAACTTAAAAAATAACCAAAACCTTGACACAAATCAACCAAAACAGCATCAGACAACCCCTATCACAGTTCTGGAAGCTATAAAAAACAAAAATAGCGCTACAAAGCCACAAAACAAGAAATAAACCCTTAAACGCAAAATCGAAAACAAAGGAAGTTTCAATTTTAGCCAAAAAAAACAAATACCTATAATAGAACAAAACTATATATTAATGCCACCAAAGTAGGCGCGCCCTGCTTTAAAATAATAGCTGGACTACTTGTAAAACCGCCATAAATAGCTACCAATGCTACATATGTCAAAAGACAACGCGCCCAAAACAAATCATTCGTTACCCAAACAGCTATTAAAATCAGCACTGCCAATAAAAGGTTATAGACACCTTAATTTTTAAATAACGTAGATACAGATGGGCGACTTAATTCCTCCACATCCATATTAAAAGTACGCGCAGTTGTTCTCGATTTAGTAAATATCGTTTCAAGACACATTATATATATGTGTTCGACAGCTACCAATGTAGCTAAAATCATAAAAGTAATATCCATATACAAGCCTTATATTATTATAAAGGAAAAATCTACACCTTGCCAATATTAAATAGACAAGATGCAGATTTATATTTATCAACATTTTCTGTTCTATCAATGTAATAAATACCACAATGCTTCTCCGAGACACTTTCCACAGAAATAAATCATATATACGGAAAATACAGCCAAAATCCACCTATACCTCCGTGAACATCGCTGGAGAATCAAGGACAGAACGTCATTATTCATAATCAGATTACTTTGTAGCCTTAGCCTCTGGAGCCTCACCAATGAGATCCATAAACTGATCAAGCTTTGGAGTAATGATAATCTGCGTACGGCGGTTACGCTGCTTACCCAACTCAGTATCGTTAGTTGCAAGTGGGTTATACTCACCACGACCACCAGCTGTCAAACGCTTAGGATTAACATTGAAATGATCTTGCAGATATTGTACTACAGATGCTGCACGCAAACAAGAGAGATCCCAGTTATTGCGGATATTCTTCATCTTGTCATTTGCGGTATTGATAGGCACATTATCAGTATTACCTTCGATTAGAACATCATAATCTTTATAATCGGTAATAATCTTTGAAATCTTACTTAAAGTCTGCTCGGCACGATCGTTAATCTCGTAAGAACCACTCTTATAAAGCATATTATCAGCTAAAGAGATATATACAACACCCTTCAGAACTTGTACATCAACTTCCTTCAACTCCTCACGACTCAACGAGCGAGTAAGGTTATTCGTCAGCACCATATTCAATGAGTCACTCTTCGACTTCACCTCTACTAAATGGCGAATATACTGATTACTCTCATTGATTTGATCAACAAGCTTCGAAATATTTATGTTGTTCGAATTAGCATTTCTCAAACTATTGTCAAGACTTCCTTGTAGTGCAGCAGCACTTTCTCTTGCCTGAGCCAACTGATCCTCCAAGCTCTTAATGCGAGCATTATTGGCTGCAATTGTTTCCTTCGCACTCTGATAGTCTTCCGTAAGTTTACTATTCTCTGTACGACAATTCTCCAAATCCTTTTTGCTGGCACAACTACTGAAAGCAAGCGCACCAACGAATAAAGCACCTATAAAAAGACCTTTTTTCATAATAGTATAATCGTATTTGTTTGTATTCTGCTACAAAGATATATCATAAACTAGTCCAAAGCAAGTGATTAGACGTATGCTTTAGTTATTTTAACTTTCATCTGTTGTATTCATGATACAATTTGATAAAATTATACAGAACTTGTTGCAAGAGAATAAAAGAGCACATATTACAAGCCAAGATATTTATTAAAGTGTATCTAACTGAAAATAAAGAAGTTACCTTTTTAGTATAACTATACTGGTAACGATTTGGAAACGAGCGAGCTACTTGGCTTCGCTGTTTTCTGCCTAACAAAGAACGCTTGTTATTCTTTTTGCAAAGATAATACTTTGCTGGCGAACAACAAGCGTTTTTAATGAGATATTCTTCTTTCTGCACTTTTATAATGCGATTTGTGATTGGACTACAATCCACGTCCTCGCTTCTTCTTTCTGTTGGCTTGGTTCCTGAGCTTGCGCTGCCACGCTGTTTCTGCATAGTCATTGCCTTGTGTACTTGGTGTAATCAAATCGCCCAACCCTTCCACCACATCATCGGCTGCACCAACGATGGTGTCTGCCACTGCACCAATGGAGTTCTGCGCTTGTGGCGTGTCATTGTCTCGTGAGATAGAGGAACGACTTGGAGGCACAAGTTGATAACCTGCATCAGGTTGTTCTTTCTTTTCTGTTGCCTCTTGTATTATTCGATATGTTTTCTTTGGTTCTTCCTTGTTGGTTATTTCAAAGTTTTTCTGCAAGGAACGGTAGCCAAACTCCCTGCCCACTTCCGATGCCTTGAAAGATTGTCCGCCAAATGAGAACTTCAAACCATAGACCTTGCCCTGCTTGTTCTTCATGTGCTCTATGGTAATACCATTCTTGTTCAACTCGTAAAGGAACATGGAGTGTCCCGTGATGCCTGTACCTTTATACTTGTCAAGCAGGGAATAACAGATTTGTTGCACCTCTTTCTTTGTTTGCTCTCTCGTTGGGTTAGATTTTTCATTTTGGTATTTTTTGTCTATCTTGACCTCCTTTGCGATAGTCAAATTTTTCTCCCTGCTTATTTCCTCCGCCACTCTCGCTGCCCTGTTGCTCACAAAAGTGGTATCATAGACTTCTCCATATAGGCTGATGCGGTTGGCGATGATGTGAATGTGTCTGTTGTCGGTGTCCTTGTGCGTTACTGCCACCCATTGGTGGTTATCAAGTCCCATTTGTTTGGCAAACAGATGGGCTATCCTCATAAGTTCGGACACAGGCAGCTTTTTCTCGTCCTGAGGTGCGATGCCTATTTCAATGCGGAGGAACTTGTTCCTGCAACGGCTGTTATAGTCGCTGACCACTTTCATTTCCTCATAGATAGTCTTTGGCTCCCTGCTGCAAAGATTGTGGAAGGCAAGCCGATAGCCGAGCTTGCCCTCTCTGAAGATATAGCCCAGAGCCGTGCTGCCATGCGCTATCGCCTTACATTTTCCTATCATCTCTTGTTAGATTTAAGACCTTATATATCTCATCGTTCACATGAAAATGGGGGTCGTAAAATCGCTTAAATGCCTCTTTGGCACATAGCGAAAGGTTCTGTGTAATATGTACCCATCTCTCATCTTTTACTTTGATGAGGTTAGAAATCTGCCCGTAGAACCGTCCTGTATGCTGAAGTATACAAATGGCTTCCCTTTCATTGTCGGTCATCTTGGGAACGGCTGCCACCTCTCCACTTAGGAGTATCTCACGGCAGTAATCGGAAAACTTACG
>NZ_AJIN01000055.1:0-7864 GCF_000257925.1 Prevotella sp. oral taxon 306 str. F0472 | reverse complement strand
ATAAGCAAAGTAATTTAAGGATATTCTCATGGAAAACCCAAATCTTTGATTTGTGGAAGGCTGCCGTGAGAATATTCTTAAATAGTGTAGCGGTACTTTGTGTTCTTACGACCTTGCTTTCCTTTGCAAAGGAAAATTAAAGCCAGATATGTCTACTGTAGAATAGTTGAAAACTAATCAAGATAGATATTTTGAAGATTTATCACTCAAAATATCGTATATAGGGCTTATTTTGTAACTTTGAGGTAAATCAAAGATAATAAAGGACTATGGTAAAGGTAATACATGTGCAACTGATGGAAGGGAGGAAGAACTATTATTTCGGATCTATTCCTGCAATTTATAGCGTATTGACGGCAGAAGATATCGGCATCAAACGACGTTCGTTGGAAAGAGTAGGGCTAAGCAAGGGAGGAGTGGTTTTAAACAAGAAAGCTATCATTCGAGCTTCGGAGTTGATTCGGGCGAAAACGAACTGCAAGGGAAAGGGATTTGGAAGTATTGAAAAGTCCACTAAATGAAACATTTGATATAATCTGATATAAAAGGTTCGATTCCTACTTTTTATGACTTCTGTTATTCGCTGAAAAACAGATAATTACAAATGCTGAAAAATATTTACATAAAAAAGCGTTTTTCAGGATTGAACAAATTTTCGGAGAAAAAAGTGGGGCAAAAAGTGGGGCAAAAAATGGGGCAACTTTGGGGCAAAAAGTGGGGCAACTTTTTAGTATAGATAAATAAAAAGTCCCTAAGTTGTTGTAACTTAGGGACTTAACTCGCTGTGCAATGCGGAGAGAGAGGAAAATGAATATTCCTTGTATCTCCTTGTATCATAGTTCTTTATAAACCTTCTTCCTTTCTGTGTAGCCAGATTGTAGCCACAACAGAGTATTTTGAGAGTACACGTGGATACTGCTGCTTGAAACACGCTCTTGCGTTTCTTGGGTTCAAAAGTACTAAAAATATGAACATGCTCCAAATATTTGATAGAAAATGTTTTATAGATTCTTTGGCTACAATTTTCAGTGCAAGGTGCAAGCCTATATATATAGATAGGTCTTGCACCTTGCACTGATGGTCCCTACCTTATATTTTATACCGTTGATTATCAATACATAAAATGGTATTATACTACCAGAAAATGGTATTTTAATATTCTATCTAAAGCCTGTTTCATTAGGAACTTTGCAGCCATAATAATTACAATTATGTATATTATGGCTAATAAAAACAAATTAAAATCTAAAGGGCATCTTTATATTAGTAGCCCTACACTTGAGAGTTTAGTTCTTTTATGTGAGAATGCAAAAGAAGCTGCTCATATAAGTGGCATCGAGTATTCAAATTTCCTTAAGGCTTGCAAGATGGAAAAGGATATAAGATTTAGCACATATCGAAAGTGTGCTGCAGGCTTGGGGAAGGAAGTTCTGGTTATCCATCTTCCTTTGGGAACCATAGAGTCAATGATTGAGCCCAAGACTCATGTGAACGGTTTTTATGAAACTATAGAGCAAGATAAATTGATTAAAGTGCTGATGGCTATTATGCCGAGTGACGGAATAAAAATTTTTAACTTCATGGAGGATTTCAAGAAACACCTAACAAGTCACGATAAAGAACATCTAATGAAACCATTTTTGTCTGCTATCATTAATCTTTGCCAAACCCTACTTAAAGAAGATGGAACACCACGAAACACTCTCCCTAATAAATGAACTTCAAACACTTCATGAAGAATTCAGACAGATAGCCTGCTTTATCAGGGAGCTAAAGCGTGATTATTCCGTTTTAGAGGAAAAGATAGAGTTGAGTTCGGCAGATGTTCTGCACCTGCTTGGAATATCAAAGGCATCACTTGCAAGATGGAGGGAATCTAATTCAATTCCGTATAGGTATGTATCAAGTAACCATGTAGTTTATCCATTTAAAGGACTCTATCTCTCTGTCAAGACAGGTAGAGCCACATTCAAGGGCTTTCGTCGTTTAGAGGCTTTGCAGCGTTTAAACGCTTACAAGGAAGGTGTGCTAAAAGGCTATATGGGAGAATCTCAAACCTTATTCGAAGAGCTATGAACATCAAAGAAGAAATATTATTGCGGACCAACAAAGGACTTGAAATATTCTGTTTCTATATGCCTATTGATTTTGTAATTAAGCGTAATTTCCGTAACCCTTTGTACGACGATAAACGTGCTTCATGCAATATATATCTTGATAGAAAGTCAGACTGCTATCGCATGAAAGACTTTGGAAATGATGCTTATTCTGGAGATTGTTTTTGGTTTGCTGCGACAATGATAGGATTGGATGTTAAGAAAGATTTTGTTAAGGTACTTGAAACTATTATTCGAGACTTGCAACTAAACATCTACATAGGAAAGCAAGAACGCTTTGAACAACGATCTACGATAATGAAACCTCCTAAACCTCCTATTTCACAACCAGCAGACCAACCAAAGTTAATGGAAGAGAAGAAGTGGTTTAAACTAATAGAACAATCTTTTGGTATCGAGGAAATGAAATATTGGCAACAATATGGTATTGATTCCAATACCTTACAACGCTTTCATGTAAAGTCGCTTGCTCGTTATGAGTCTATCTCTAATCAAGGTAAGCCGTTTACATTAAGAGGGACACATGAAGAGCCGATGTTTGCTTACAATATGGGGACGTTTGTAAAGGTTTATCGTCCCAAAAGTAAGCTACGTTTTCTTTATGGTGGTGAGAAAGTGACCGATTATGTCTTCGGCTTCCAACAGTTGCCCAGTAAAGGAGATATCATATTCATTACTGGTGGAGAGAAAGATGTACTATCTTTATCTGCCCATGGTTTTAATGCTATTTGTTTCAATAGTGAAACAGCAGAGATTCCTGAGAATATTATCGAAGGGTTACAGCTTCGTTTTCGACATATTATCATATTATATGACACTGATGAGACTGGAATAAGAGAAGCCAAACAACAAACAAATGCACTCATTCAATATAAGGTTTTGAGCTTGACCTTACCATTGCAAGGGATTAAGTCGGAGAAAGATATATCTGACTTCTTTGCCTTGGGAAATAACTCGAATGACTTGAAAGTTCTCCTTTCTGATATGTTTACCAATATGTATTCGCAGACAATGATGATATTAAAATCTTGTGAAATCGACTACGATAATCCACCTGATGTTTCAAAATCAGTTGTGGCAGTCAATGGTGTTCCACTCGGAACACAGGATAATCTGTTTTGTATCACAGGTGGAGAAGGAACAGGTAAGAGCAACTATATTTCTGGAATCCTTTCAGGCACACTTGGTTCGGAACGATTACAAGCTGAACAGACATTGGGATTAGAGATAACTGCTAACCCCAAAGGATTAGCGGTACTCCACTATGATACGGAGCAGTCTGAAGCACAGCTGCACAAGAACTTGGGAAAGACACTTCGTCGGGCAGGAGTAAAGGCAGTGCCAGAGTTCTACCATTCACTCTACTTGGCATCACTATCCCGCAAAGACAGGCTAAAGATCATTCGTGAGAGTATGGACTTGTTCTATCACAAGCATGGCGGTATCCATATTGTGGTAATTGATGGTATTGCTGACTTGATACGCTCAGCCAACGATGAAACGGAAAGTATAGCCATTGTTGATGAACTCTACCGATTGGCAGGTATCTACAATACCTGTATTGTCTGTGTGCTTCACTTTGTGCCTAATGGCATAAAGTTGCGTGGGCATATTGGTTCGGAACTTCAACGTAAGGCGGCGGGTATTCTCTCCATAGAAAAGGACGACAATCCTGAATATTCGGTCGTAAAGGCATTGAAAGTCCGTGACGGAAGCCCATTAGATGTTCCTATGATGCTTTTCGGTTGGGATAAAACTGAAGACATGCACGTCTATCGTGGCGAGAAATCGAAGGAAGATAAGGAAAAGCGCAAGACCGATGAACTCTTGCTTGTCATCAAATCTGCATTTCGGACCAAACTAAGGCTTTCATACCAGGAACTTTGTGAGGTGCTGATGCGTGAAATGGAGATCAAAGACCGAACTGCAAAAAAATACATTGCATATATGAAAGAGCAGCACATATTGACCCAAGATACAAGTGGAAACTATCAAAAAGGAGAACTATGCCATACTTAAACGATACTTCAGAAACAGATTGGTGCAAACAATTGTTTGATAAACTAAGAACTGTCGAGAATAAACTCGACCAGCTACTTGTCCTGCAAGAGCAATCCGTCGATACAACTGTCCGTCCACCTTTGAAACCGGAATATCTGGATATCATAGATGTTTCTAGAATCTTGAAAGTTGAGCAAAAGACTATCTATAACTGGGTTTGGGCGGGTAAGATCCCATTTCTCAAAGCTAATGGTAGGCTGCTATTTCTTCGTGAAGAGATTGATAGTATACTGCGTAAGCGAGAGTGTAGGTAAATTCTCTCAAAAATTAGATTCTTTCAATATTCTTCTATTGTTCACTATTATTGAACAAAATTAATTTATTGAACAAAATATTTGGTGTCTTCGTGTTTGTTCATTATCTTTGCAGTGTTCAATATTGTTGAACAAGTAATAAAGAATGAACAAGTATGGGAGAAGTACATATTATAGAACAGGCAGTAAGTGCAATGAAGCAACAATGGGGAGAAAGTGGACTCAATATCACCTATGATTTAACTCCACAAAGTAATCCTATACTTAAGGGACGAGTTAACATTATAGGAATAGACTTTCCTTGTCTTGTAGAAAACGAGGTGAATAGTATCAACATTGGCCGCATTCAGGATTTGATAAAGGGGTGTGCTGAACTACAAAAGATACCTATTTTGCTTATAGCACGATATGTTCAACCAGGTGTTTATAACATTTTACGAACGGCAGGCATTAATTTTGTAGATACTGTTGGTAACTATCAAATCCTATATACAAAAGGTAAGAAGTTGATTTTTCAACTTTCTCACACAGGTGAAAAAGCACCTATAGCGCTTAACAAGGCTTATCCAATCTTTCAAGAAGCAGGCTTAAAAGTTATTTTTTATTTGTTGCAAGATGTAGACAATGTGGGTAAAACTTTTAGGGAAATCAAAGAACAGTGCGATGTTTCGTTAGGTACTACAAAAAATGTACTTGATGAATTAGAAGCTCGAAAGTTTGTATTGACTACTAAAAGAAAGCGTATACTGAAAGACAAACGCAGGTTGCTTGACCTATGGGTGGAAAACTATCATCATGTTCTTAAGCCAAAACTTTTGCTGAAGCATTTTGCCTTTCGAGATGAACAGTCTAAAGCACAATGGGATAAAATAGTGTTGCCCGAAGGAATATGCTGGGGTGGAGAGTGTGCTGCTTATCAAGTAAACGGATATTTAACTCCACAAAAGTTTGAAATATATACCGATGTAGCTTGGGGTAATCTGATGAAAACAGGTGCCATGCGTGCTACAGAAGGAGAAATTACAATGTATCAGAAGTTTTGGAAAGGCAGTACAATGCCAATAATTCTTATTTATGCAGACTTATTAGGTGATGGCAATAGTCGTTCGATAGAAGCTGCAAACAAAATATTGAATGATGAGCTTTCAAATTTCAAGTAATAAGATAGACAATCCACTTTTGGTTGAACTATTAAGAACCGCCAGCGAATGTTTTAAAGAGGTAGGACAAGACTTCTTTGTTATTGGTGCAACTGCACGTGATATACTGATACAGCAATTAGTAGGCATAAGCTCTGGTCGAAAAACGAGAGATTTAGATTTAGCTATTGCTATTCCTAATTGGGAAGCCTTTGACGAAATAAAGCAGATGCTTTTGGCGCATGGTTTCACTAAGGATGAGAAAATGTATCAACGCTTCTATTATGGGGTTTATGAAATGGATATTGTTCCTTACGGAGATGTTGCAAAAGAAGATGGATATATTTATTGGCCACCAGAAGAAGATATTGCCATGTCTGTAAAAGGTTATGAGGAAGTACTAAAAGATGCTATAACCATAAGTATTGATAATGAATTTGACATCAAGCTAGCATCACTTCACGGACTTTTTATCCTAAAATTTAATGCTTGGTTAGATCGTAACCTGCAAACAAATAAAGATGCTGATGATATGGGGTTTATCATTGAGAACTACTTCATAGCCAACTTAAATAGGAGTGTGTACCAAGAAGTTTTTGATTGGGACGATTTTGATGAGTTTATTGTCGGTGCATATTGGCTTGCCAATGACATTGTAGGTTTTCTCCCCATAAAGTATTTATCCTATTATGAAAAATGCCTACAAAAGGAAATCGCAAAAGAAGAGGACAGTAGGCTTCTTCAACAAATACTGGACAGTAACTCAGTTCTTCAGTATGAGCAAGTTTTATATGCTTTCCAAAAAATGATAGAAGTTTTTAATAAGTTTACCCGATGAAAATATGTATTGCTTTTCAAAGCATAGCTGCTAACGAAATGAATGGAGACTTTATTCTTCAGAAGAAAATAGCAGGCGGAACTTTGGTTTTACTTGCTGATGGTATGGGAGGATTAGATTTTCCTGAACAGGCATCGAAAATCGTTTGTGAAGCAATCCTTGATTACTTTGAAAGTTACAATGCGTCTGATCCCTCAAAGATTATTCAAGAGAGCTTAGAATATGCCGATAAAACCTTAGGCAAGGCATGCTACCAAAGAAAGTGTAAGATGGGTACTGCCCTCACGCTTGTGTATCTGACGGATAGCTTTCTCTATTATACTTCATTGGGTGATGTTCGTCTATATCATGAACACATTAATGGGACAATCACACTGCTGACGTCCGATGATGTAATCAACATTGGAGGTGAGAGTTACCTTACGGTCTGTATTAATGGAAGAGGGTACAGAACTCCAATAGAAGTATATCAAATGTCAGTACAAACAGGAGATCGCTTCATACTTTGTAGCGATGGCTTTTACAAACAATATGATGTAAGTGAGTACTTGCAACAGAGAACTTCACCACCTTTACAATGCACGGAAGATGACTGTTCTGTGGTTGATATTAATATAAAATAAAATGTTAGATTTCGACAGCAATATATATACTACCGAAATCTAATCTTCTATATATTGGAGAATTAGTGCCTCCATTTTGGACGAAAACCTTGTGAACGACCATCCTCACTGTCTTCATGTATCTTAGATTGTTTATTATTTATTTGGTTAGGTAGTCCACTTATGGATATGGAATTGTCTTGTTCTACATCTCCTTTTGCCTCTTTATTGGTAGAAATTGTCAATGCAATCTTTCTGTCCAATTCTGCAGCTTCACTTTTAAGTGAGCGAAGCTCGTCCTCTTTTTTCCAAGAACTGTTGGCAATGTTGGTGTAAACATCTTTATTGGCTACAACCTTTGCCATTTCCTTCTCATGCGACTCTATTACCTTTGGAATACGCTCCAAGGCATTAACGAAGTTCTGACACGCAAGTTTAGGGTCAGTTGCCAACTTACCATTATTATAGGTATAGTAGATACTCTCCTGCCCTTTCACAAAGAAGCGGTTCACCGAACAGTCGAACAAGTCCTTGGAAGTACTCTCTGTCTTGACCATAATGGAGAAACCATAGATTTCGCCAATTTTGTTGTACTCTCCTTTGGTGCGAGCTTTTTCGTCTATCTCCTGCAGACGGGCAGCAATGGCCTTGATATCGGTGCTGTCTTCTACACCTTTGATTGTCAGTTTATTTATAGGTGTACCTTCATCATCACGCTCCACACGCTGCTCAAATAGAGTGAGGTCAGATTGTGCCTCCTTGATTTTGTCCGTATGGAAGGATACAGAACTTTCAATCTCTGCCAACTTGCCCGTTGCGGCATCACGCTCACGGAGGAAGTTCTTGCGCTCGG
>NZ_AJIN01000054.1:0-2270 GCF_000257925.1 Prevotella sp. oral taxon 306 str. F0472 | reverse complement strand
GGAGCCGTCGGATGGTTACTGTCCTCGTATTTATAAGCGAAGTTATAACTCTTGGCTGTGTTCGTAGAGTCTACCTTCTGGATCTACGTCAGCGGCTCGCTCATCCTGCCGAAGGTCATTGCCATGTCGTAACTGGCGTTCTTCGCCTTGCCTGTAGCATGAATCAGTCGGTTTAACGCCTCATAGATATAAATGCGTATTGGTCTTTCTCCAAGAGTAGTTTCTTTACCTTGTACTTGACTTTGGTTCTTCTTCATTTTTTAGTTTCCCTGTGGAATCTGTCTGATAATATTTGACACCATACACTCTTCCCATTCCCATGTGCACGACTCTATATCGAGTGTCGGGTGCCAATACGGCACGCTTTGGATTATTTACAACCGTATCAATGTTAGGAAAGCATGCCTCCACTTGATATTTCGAAGAAATATTATTTAGATCAAGTGTGTCAATTCCTTTTTCTTTCTTTTTTTCTTTTAACTCTATATTATAGGAATAAAATAATTCTTTTTCGCCATCAGGCTCAATATAAAAACTTAACATATCATACACGTAGAAAGTCTGTTTCTCTTCGTCAAACGTGAAATCATGATTGTCGCATGCACAAAGTGTAAACACTATTGTTACCAATATTATTCTATTTTTTATTGCTTGTCTGTTTTTTGAATTCATTCCACCATTTATTGATTTGTTCGATTTTGTCTTTCTCCTTCAGTTTGTCATTCTTAAACAAATTCTCGACAGATGCTTTGAAGTGTGTCTTAACGAAGCCGCGGAAAGCTTTATATGTTTTAGTCCCTTGCTCAGCCTCTATTTCGCGAAGAGCATCGTCGTGGTTGCCAGCCTTAATATAACCTGCTATTGTTTTAAGCAAATATTTTGTCAGACCCTTATCGCGCGCAATCTGCTTAGTGTGTCCCACCTCGTGCGAGAATTGGCGGAACCAGAGGTCATAATCCTGCCCACTTTTGCTATTATCAAGATAATATGGCGACACAAGGATTCGTGCATTATTGGGAGAGCCGCCAATTGTAATGCAATTGCCTTCGGGTTGAGAAATGAATTCTTCAAGCCTTGCATTCTTCACATACGTAATGGGAACGTTCGCTACCAAAGACAATAAGTGAGCGGCTGATTCCGTAAAGGTATAGTATGTTACTTCATGGGGTATCCCCATTAACGTATTGGCGGAGCCTACTGCTTGGTACCGAACAACGGTTTCGACATGTTTTACAACAATGCCCTTAGGGAACATTCCCATAACATCGATATTCGCAATTGGACTCCCGTTACAATATGTATACGAACTTACCGACACATACTTTTCTGTTAAATTATCCACCCCATACCACAAACTTATGATTGGGTCCATGTATCTTGCACCGTAATAGTACAGACCAGTCTCTTCATCAAACTGTTTGCCGTTGAACTTATAGGGTAGTTCTTCACTGCTACTATGTTCGTCAACCAACAGTTCACCGTATGGCAGGTAAGCATCATACTGAGTGATATTGGCTTTATCATCTGTGATGTAAGATGTTGAGCCGAGGTGGTCACTGTGATAGAAGAAGGTCTCTTCACGTGTGGTATCATTAGGAATGTAGCCATAACCAGCCTGCGGGTCATCAGGGTTGCTCGGGTCATTCCAGCTTACAGGTGGACCGGGATTGGTATTCGGTGTGGTGTTGGGGCGTGGAGTCTGTATCCAACCCTGTGGCACATCATGGTTGCCGAGTGTGTCAATGATAGAGTTATATCCTCGTTTTGTATTCTCTGGGTCACCATACGCGCCCTTCATTGTAGGTACACCAGGAGCAATGCCCTGCTGCTTATAATACGCTTCCTTCTGACGTTGGATTTGGTTCATACGTTCAGCATAATCCTGCTGACCAGCTGTTACGTAAGAGCCATTACGCCCATAGACATTATTGAACAGACCTGTTCCTATCCTTGAAGCAACTCGTTTGTCACCAATGAAGTAATGCTTTGTAAAGCGGTTCTTGTTAATGCTGATTATTGAGGCAGGATAGAGCGTGAAGTTATCCGTCTCATGGAAAGTAATACCTTGTGGTGCTCCATTGATATACACACCTTCCATCGTACCATAACTCTTCATAATACGTTCACCAGCAGCGTTGTAAGTATAACGACTCGTCTTGCCGTTATCGCTTAAGACCATCAGGCGGTTATCTTCATCCCAATACATCTCACGGGTAGTATTCGCCGAATCGTTCGTTACCAGCGTTGGATTACCGTTGGCATCATACGTG
>NZ_AJIN01000053.1:0-46635 GCF_000257925.1 Prevotella sp. oral taxon 306 str. F0472 | reverse complement strand
TCTATTTGATTCATAACCAAACAGACGCTTCTTGTACTACTTCTCTGTTTATGTAAATCTTTTCAAAGAACTCTTTCTTTATCGCTTTAAGCACTCATAAGCAACTAGCTTATTTCGTAAAAGCGAGTGCAAAGGTATATACTTTGCTAGAAACTACCAAATGTTTTGAGAGAAAAAATCAATAAAAAGTGGTTTTTATTGCGCCTGAGAGGAAATAAAAGGCATTACACCTTATTTATATATAGGCATAGGGAATATTTATATATAGGCGTGTGGAGATGAGAGTAAAGTATGAAAATGGTGGCAAGAGAGGCAAGCGAATATTAGTATTCGTTGTTGGGAGTATTGGTGATGGGGTGTGAGAATACTGCTAAAGGCATATTGTAAAATGCTGAAAGAGGGTTAATAGTAGTGCTAAAAGCTAACATCAACCAGAAAGAAGATCGTTTTCTAAAGAAAAGGCGCCTACCTTTAACAGCACAAAACAATATTATTCCCCTATGCTCTCCACTGTTGGTTTCTTGATTTCAGGCTTCGGAACCTTAACAGAAGGCGCCGACTCCGTCTGTCCTTCAGGCACACTCGGAACGATAACAGGCTCCTCTGGCTCCTCTGCCGACTCTTCCTTCTTCGACTCAACGGGCTTCGGAGTCTCCTTTTTAATCTCCTCTTTCACTTCTTCTTTGACCTCCTCTTTCGTCAAAACAGGCGTCTTCGGACCATTATCAATACCAATAACATCACCCGACATATCCACCTCATACTTTCGAGGCGGCGCCATCTCGCGTGTCTCCATGAGTACCCCCAATGTAATAGCCCCTACTGCCAAAACGATGGCGCAGGTGGCTACTGGAACCTTATAAGTTGGTTTTTTCTTCATTTGTTCACGTATATCTTACATCCTCGTGCACGTAATCTGTACGTTACAAAATTATTAAATAGTTCAGAGAGAAGCGTTATTCAACAAATGATTTTAGTTTTTTTAAGACAGAAGAGCAGCCTTACACAATCTTACTACCGCATATTTCCAAGACATAATAACATCTATCAAGGCTATTCAATACAAACAAATGAACATTGAAATAGCCTCTTTAAAAGACATAAGAACCTCGTAAATAATCACTTGAAAACCAAAGATACCACGCAAAGAGACACCAGAAAAACCATCAAAAGACACACAAAGAACAATTATAACGACGGTCTTTCAAGACAGAAAAAAGGACTCTATCAAATCATCGCTCCCCCACGCTCACTCGCAGATAGGTATGATTTGACACAGTCCTAATGAACTAACAGCCTTATAAACAGGCGTTTATTGTTTATATTTCGCAAGCAGTTCGCCCAACACTTCACCATGATGAACCTCCTGCCGTATATACTCTTCAATCTGTTCGGCGACGTCATCTCGCCCCAACTCACGCACCTTGTCAGCCAAAGGTTGTAGGAACTTTCCTGCTCCCAACTCGCCTTTCTGCATGTTTTCCATCATCTGAAACACATCCGAAGGATACTTTGCATTCAGCGTCGCATAGTACCCTGCATGCACAGACTCCTGATTGGCTAACTCACGAAGACGCTCTGCCAACTCCTTCGGAAGCCCCTGTTCTTCAGCCATCAACGCCAACGAATAATGATTCATCACGCCCATTGCCTTGCCCATAGCGGCAGCCTCGATGAGTTTCTCCAGTCCCGTCCCTTTCGTCAGACCATATATACTCTTCTTCTCCATGCTTTATTCAAATCTTTTCTATAGCCCCGATTACAATATATAACGACACTCTTTGTCCTTCGCAGCCGCTTTATCCTGTGCTCGTTGTTCAGAGAGAGTATTGATTAGAGCGTCTAATTCAGCAGATAACAAATGAATATCATCAACACTTGTACGGTCACTTAGCACCTTTCCTAACATACAAGCAGGTACGCTTGCAGCCTGCCTTTCAAGTCCTTTTGCCTTGTCCGTGAGATAAACGTAGGTCTCTCGTGCATCCAACTTACCCTTCACTCTCGTCACCAGACCCTCGCTTGCCATGCGTTTAACAAGCGGTGTCATCGTGTTTGAATCGAGGTAGAGTCGATGCGCCAACTCCATCACCTTCTGTCCATCCTCCTCCCACAAAGCCATCAAAACGAGGTATTGTGGATAGGTAAGTCCTAACTTCTCGAGCATTGGAAAGTAAGTCTGGGTAATCAATCGACTAGCTGTGTACAATCTAAAACAAAGTTGATTCTGCAATTTCAGTTGGTCATAAGCCATACTTCTAAGTCTTTTTTTAATTTGTGTTCGCCTGTATCAAACATCCTTACAAGCTGATGTTTGTATAATGTTATCCCTCTTAAAAGGTTTTGCAAAGGTACTATAATGTTCCAACTAACGCCCCCGCATATCAAACATTTAACACTTTTTGACTACAAAAGGGCTGTTTCATAGGTCTATTTTACTATTATTCATAAGTTATATAAGCTCATATACCTTATAATAATAGCATTGCGTGTACACGTCTCATGCACCCCAACCTTTGAAACAACCCTTTCGGTTATCGTTACAAATTATGCTTATTCAAAATAGTAAAGGAAGGTTGCGATCCCTTCTAGGGCTGGTTTGCGTTCGCCCTCAATCTCGATTTGGAACTTGATACCCGCCTTGCAAATACCACGGAGGTTCTCAATGCTATCGAGGCTGGCTACCAAACGAATGCGCGAACCTGTCAATACGGGCTTACCAAAGCGCATCTTGTCCATGCCATAATTGACCATCATCTTCAGATTATGCACCTCGATAATCTCCTGCCACATGTGTGGAAGTAGCGAAAGTGTCAAGTAACCATGTGCGATAGTACTCTTATAAGGACTCTCCACCTTGGCACGCTCCTGGTCAACATGAATCCATTGATGATCGAGGGTAGCGTCAGCAAAAAGATTGACACGCTCTTGGTCAACTGCTAACCACTCACTTTCTCCTAGCTTCTCACCCAATCGGGCAGCTAGCTCTTCGTAGTTATTTACAATTAATTTTGCCATTGTCTTAATTTATTATGATGTTTATTTCAATTCTAAAAGATAATCTGTTTTAGTCGACGAGTGGACAAGTTCACACGTCAAAGAGTTGTTTCTTCCATCGGAGAGCCTTGTCACACAATAGGAGAAAGCTCTTTCAACGGAACTTCCGTGAGGCTTTCTTCCTCATCGAAAAGGCTGGGCAGGATTTCAACAAAGGCTCTTCTCCATTCGAAGAAGGCGTTTCCTTCATGCCAAGAGGGGCTCTCTTCATGACAAAGAAACGCCCTCTTGATTTGTCAACAAGCCCATTCACGCCGCTTACCATTCGGAGAGCGACTGACAATGAGCCGCTTTGTAGAGCCTATGACGCAGTGCAAATATACGAAAAAGAATCCGAACTGCAAAGTAATCAATCGATTGTCTCGAACGCACCATGATGTGAACGGAAGAATTGCAACAGCTCTTCTCTCACCTCCAAATCGGCTTCCCACAATGATTCCTCACCTTTCTGATGGCGTTCCAAACGCTTCAAACAACGGGCAATCTTGCGTTTGTTGTTGCGCATCTGTAGTGCATCAGCCTGCACGGGAGCAGCCTCATCAAGTGAAGCACGACGCAGTTTCTGCATGAAACGATCGAACTGATTATATTGTAAAGCCAGTTGCATCATCTTCTCTTGATCCTGTTCTATGTCGTTAAGTCCCATTAGTTGCGCCAGATGTTCATGACTCCAATCATCCGACTTGAGCCAGAACCACTGGAAAAAGTGGTGCTCCTCCATTTCAATCAGCTCTCGCATCAGCGCATCTTCCGCCTCATCTGCCGTCTGAAAGCGGGTGAATACCATTCGAGCAAGTGCCACAGGGTCCAGTTCCAAAGCCTCATCAGTCTTCATAGCCTTCGTCACAACGATACGCCAACGGGTGTCCTTATGTTTCACGAGGGCGTTGCGCGAACCTTGCAACAGCTCTGACAGCTTACCTTGTGCAGCCTGTTCGCGCACCTTCTCCATCTTTTTTCTTAGGTTGCGAACCGACAATGTGCCATCCTCATACCATATATATTGATAGCTTTGAGCCAAATCGTCAAGGCTAACAGCAAATCTATCGTCATCGTCACTGCCCACGAAACTATAGTTATAATGGTCTAACTCGGTGGAAGGAATCGTCAGATCGCCCACAACCATCGCCCCATCTTCAGCCGTGATATTAAATCCGACAAAGGGTAATTGCAGTTCCAAACTGAACGACTCGCCCCCTTTATCGGGCGTGAGGATGCACTTCAACGTCTTACCATCTGCACAATCAGCCTTCTTAACAACGTATCCTTCATCAGTTTTCGTCGCTCCCTCGACCCTTACCTCACCATGAAACCAATCAATCTGAAAGGTTGTTGAGTCGGCATCCTGGCGCACCATGGTCAGAAATTCGGCTGGTTCTACACCCAAATTGATTACTTCAGCAGGGCGCACCTCCTCGTCATCATCAGCTAAGACCATCGCCTCAATGCGTCCCAAAGGGGCATCATCTTCCCACTCTTCCGCACCTTTCTCACGGAAAACAACGAAACTCTGGCGCACCTGCTGGGGCTCTTCTCCCGTGCGACAGAGGCTGAATCGTGTGGCACGACTTAGTAGCGCAGCCTTCACAAAAGGGTTATAATCATCGGGTTGGTGATTCACTTCAGTCCATGCCAGTAGACTTTCTGTTTCGTTATCCTTTGCAGTTTCCATTGTAGAATATTAATGTTTATGTTGTTGCCAAAGGGCAAAAAGTGGCGCAAAAGTACGAAAATTATCTGATAAAACGGGCACTTTAATAGCAAAAGGTGCTATAAAAAAAGAGTTGTATCAGCATTGATACAACTCTTATCGTTCGTTCTCTCACTCGTGACAAAGCCTGTGGAATTACAAAGACAGACGATTATGTCTTGTCGGCGTCACGATGAATGAGGATTTAGTAATTGCTTTCCTCAACCTGGAAGAAGCTCTGTGGGTGGTTGCAAACAGGGCAAACAGCAGGTGCCTTCTTGCCTATAACGATGTGACCACAGTTGCGGCACTGCCAAATGCAATCGCCATCACGCGAGAAGACAACCTTATCCTCGATGTTCTTCAACAACTTGCGATAACGCTCCTCGTGGTGCTTTTCAACCTTACCAACGCCACGGAACTTAACAGCCAACTCTGGGAAGCCTTCCTCCATAGCCTCTTTTGCCATCTGCTCATACATGTCTGTCCACTCGTAGTTCTCGCCTGCAGCAGCATCAGCAAGGTTCTGTGTTGTTGTTGGGATATCGCCCTCATGCAAGAACTTGAACCATATTTTAGCATGCTCCTTCTCGTTACGTGCGGTCTCTTCAAAGAACCCTGCGATCTGCTCGTAACCATCTTTCTTAGCCTTAGAAGCGTAATAGAGGTACTTAGTGTGAGCCTGGCTCTCACCTGCAAAAGCATTCATAAGGTTCTGCTCAGTCTTTGTTCCCTTCAAAGCAGCTGGGTTGAACTCCTTGAACTTGTCGGCCTTTGCGTGGCAAACTGGGCACTCTGCTGGTGCTTCAGCACCCTCATACATGTAACCACATACTGTGCAAATAAATTTCTTCTTCATAATGTTTTTGTATTTAAATAATGTATTTCTTCATCATGCCGCATTGATAGCTCCACTCCTTCTGATGGTCTTCTCGCTATCAAGTGTTATCCTTTTGGCATATTGTAATTATTCCAAATCACACTGCAAAGGTATGAATTATATACGAAACAAGCAATACTTTCACTTCACTTTTTGCCTTTAACGCCTCTATTTAGACGATGAAAAATTAACAAAAACGATGTTGCGTGGGGGCTTATATATAAATAAGGTGAGACAGAAGAACAGGCTTTTCAGACAGAAGGACATAGTTCTTTAGACAAAATGACATAAAGACATATTGTTGTAAGGACATATTATTAAGACAGAGGGACATAGTTCTTTAGACAAAATGACATAAAGACATATTGGTTTAAGGACATATTATTAAGACAGAGGAACATAGGAACAAGAGTCATGATAGCGAAAGGGTAAAAAGAAGGAAACGCCCTTCTCCATTTGAGAAGGACGTTTCGTCTTATCGAAGAGAGCCTTTCTTTACACCTACAAAACGCCCTCTTTATCTGAAAATAATAGTCTCTACTCCCCTCTCCATTCGGAGAGGGGTTGGGGGAGAGGCTTCTTCTTTATCTACAACCAGCAGTCTTCACTCCCCTCTCCATTACTTCCCTTCGGTCAGTGACCGTTGGTTCGGAGAGGGGGTGAGGCTGTAGATGGATTGGTGTGAGGCTTCTTCTTTACTTCAAACAGATCTTTGAAGCCTTATTGCCTACACGTACAATGTATGTACCAGGAGCCAATGAGATGTGCATATCAGCTGTAGCTGCCTTTGCACGATAGATAGTCTTACCATCAATAGAGTAAACAGCTACAGGGCTGTTCTCACCTCCTACGATGTTAATACCACCTGCCACGAACTGAATCTTGACCTCTTCATTGGTCTTCACAGCGTCAATACCCGTTGGAACATACTTAACGTAATCAGTGTGAAGAACGGCACTTGGGAAGGCAAGATTGGTCATTACACAAACGAGATTGTTGATTGGATTATCCAGTTTCAATGTAGTGACACCATTCTCAAGAGTGTATGATTCATTGAGTTCTAGCTCTTCGCCTTGCAACTCACCATCAATAACTTGAACGTTACCAACGAACCAACGGAATGTAGTTGGCTTCCCACCAGCTGTTACCTCAGAGCTGAGATCAACCTTACCATCGACACATTCAACCTTAATTGGGTCCTGAAGGTTGTATGAGTACTTGTTAAAACGCTGTACTCTAGTACCAGCTTTCGTCACTCTCTCAGTAGCAGGAGGCATGGTAGAGAAGCGTAGACGATTGCCAACAAGGTTGAGAACAGTTAGCTCAGGGTTCTGCTTATAAGGTACAGAAACGGCTGTCAATCTATTAGAAGCTAAGAACAACTGTTGCAACTTAGGCAACTTTGACACGTCGATAGACTCTAGTTTGTTCACACTCAAGTCTAAGTTCCACAAGATTGGGTTATCAAGTACAATACTTGTCAAGCTGTTGTTTGAGATCATCGCAAGCTCTAACTTCTTTGCAGAAGAGAGGTCGATAGAGGAAATCTTATTGTCTGCTAATGACAAGAATGACAAGTTTGGATACTTAGACACATCAAAGCTAGCGAGCTTATTACCGCTTAGGTTGAGCTGAGTAATGTACTGTGCATCAGCTGGGAGCTTAACACTTTCCAAGCCAGTATTCGATAGCGTGATAGCGTGTGTGCGTCCCAGTTTAGAGAGATCAGCGTTCTCCATCTGTACATTTGATACACTGAAGACTGAAAGCTCATCGGTTGGGTTAGCAACAAGTACGCGTACTCTAGCTCCTGCCTTAGACTTAGCACGGAAGCGAGTGTAGGTGTCCTTTAGTGTATACTGGTAGACATTGTTGTCGCCACTCCACTCGAAATAAACCGAAGTACCTGCTACTGGACTAGCCAAAGAGAGGTCTACACTATCAGTCTGGTTGACTGTTGTGAACTCTGCCAATACGTTTGTTGGCATTGGGATAGGTGTAGTATAGGTTGTTCGGAACACATTGACACCCTTGAAATCAGGGTATGCCTCATGGGTCATCTCACAATAGATACGACCCGTATTGGTGTTCTTAAACTTAGAAGAACCATTGTTGATGGTATAGTCAGTGCCCTCAGTAAGAGCTTGATTATTCGACTTCTTCCATTTGTACTGAGTAACTTTTCCGTTCTTGGTTATATACTGTTCAGATAGGTCGATACCAGGAGAAGCAGTAGAGATCTCCAATGGGTTCTGTGGAGCATATAGGAACTTACCCTGTCCGAGAGCAAGATAATCAGGCATAGTAGCCAATGTGAAGAAGTTACCACGGATGTCCAAAGTCTTTAATGGAGCATTAGCAGGAACGTAGAACTTCGACAGTTGGTTATAAGAAATATTCAGATTCTCAAGCAACTCACTATGGTTCAGCAGCATGGTGTTGAACTGGTTGTGTGAAGCATCAAATGAGCGGAGGTTGTCGGCATTGTTTACTCCGAGTTTAACAAGTTTGTTGTAACTTACATCAAGATTACGAACAACAGTGATGTTGTTATACTCGATTGTCTCCAAATTGTTGTGACTAAGGTTGATGTCAGTCAATATACTCTTATCGAAGTAAGTAGAAGGTCCCTTCAAGCTCACCTTTCTCATGTTGTTATTTGAGAGGTCTAACTTCTCGAGCTTGTTGTTATAACCGAGGTCAACAGAGTCCATTGCGGCATGAGTCAAAGCGAGTTCACGAAGCTGAGGGAGGTTAGAGAGGTCGATCTTAGACAACTGTACACCGTCCATCTTCAATGATGTAATCTGCTTATCCTGTGGTACATAAACCGTAACAACGTTTGACCCATTAAGAGTTCCTGTAACATTAACAGCGGTAGGAAGCTCGTCTACAACAGTTTTCTCTACCTTCGTGCCATTACCAAAGTCGATCTTCACCTTTACAGGAACAGCTGCCGTAGCACCCTTCACACCAATTGTCATGTTGATGGCAGAGCCTTGTGCGTTGCCAGTAACAAATGAGAAAGCCTTGTCGTCTTGCCCAAATTCAGCTGCAGTCTTTATTCTGAAGTTCTCAGTACGTAGTGAGTAATCCTTCAAGACAGAGTTATCATACTGGATGAAGACTTCATCGTCCAGCGCACGTTTCAGTGTTACCTTACCCTTGTCATAGTCGTAATAATCGTCAGAGAGCTTCTCTGGCTTCGTTGGGTCATCCTTTGGTACACGATAGAGCACACCATTTGTGGTTGAGCTAGGACGATTAACACGACTAGAAAGGTCGACAACAGACCCTACACTATAGGTTGGATTCACCTCAAGATTGTTCTGTTCGTGATAATACTCGAACCAGTTACCAGGCTGAGGGAGCGTTACGAAGTCAAGATAGTTGTAACGGACATTCACGCTATAAAGCTTTGTATTCTTGGTTAAATCAAGGTTTCTTAGCTTATTGCGAGCACATGAGAAAGTGAAGAGTTCAGGGTTTCTTGAGAGATCAAGATTGGTTAAGTTGTTACCATCACAATAGAAGATAGTAAGTAGCGGACAGTATCTTACATTGATATTATCAAACTTTACGTCTGTATTAATACTACCTGATGAGTGAGAGGCATACAACTGTTTAATCTTTGAACTACGGCTCAAATCAAGGGTCTTAATGCGTGAGTCGCTGACATTCAACACCTCCAAAAGAGGGTTCTGACTAAGATTTACAGAAGAGACAGAAGTCATATCCAAGCTCAAACGGCGTAGATTAGGACAACCAGTAGGGTCACAAGAAGTTAGACTTACCGTGTGGTAAGCATCGAAAGACACAAGATTAGGGAAGTTCTTCAATGTGAAACTTGGTGAGATATAGCCTATTTGCGTTACTTCCAATACCTGGAGGTTAGGCAAACGACCAATCATCAACGGCGTTGCAGCTGTGAAGGGGTTATCTTCCAAATAGATTACTTGTAACTTCTGGAGCTTATTAATGTTCAAAGCCTGCAATGAGTTATGCTCAAGATTGAGAATCTTTAAACCTAACTGATCGCTGAACTGGATTTGATCAATCTCTTGACCAGAAGCATTGAAATAGTCGATCTTGCTGGCATCACCATAGATCTTCACCCAGCCGTTAGCATCTACTTGCACAGAAACAGGCGATCCCTTCACAGCGACTTCGCCCTGTTCAGTGGTCGTCAAGTCGGCTTTTCCGACCTCAGCCTCTTCTCCGCCGTTACCGCCATCGACGCTAAGTGTAGTCGAATCGGTGGCTCCGAGAGATAGATAAACCATTGGTGTGGTTCCAGCACTGGTAGCCTTCGCATAGATATTAGTATGGAAGGAGATAATAGGATCGCCCTCTTGTGCATGCACAACAAGCGGACATAAAAGCATCGCCACTATCCCTATGAGGAAAGATGACAGATAGGTAAACTTTTTATTCATATCCATTGAATAAATTAATAAATGATAATTCGTTTTGAAACTCCGCCTGCTACTTGTACAAGGTACACGCCCTTGCCCCATGAAGTGGCATTAACATCAGCCTCATCGCCCACACACTGCTGTGCATGAACAAGCTGTCCAGAGACGGTATAGACGCGCAAACCAAACTGTTTAGCACCTGCGAGGAATACACGGAATGAACGATCGCCAGTCATGGTGATAACAGGTTCTGTCTTCTCAGCCACTGTCTTCACACCATCAATACCTGCTGCCATCTCACGCAACACCTCTTTTAATCCATCATAAGCATTGAACTTGCCCGCACCCCACTGCACAGGATCGCCTGTATGGAGCACTTTATCATCCTTAACAGCAGTCTGCTGGATAATACGGAACACATCCTCGTACTTCAATCTAGGATTAGCTTGAAGCCAAAGAGCAATGGAACCTGCTACAACAGGCGTTGCCATAGATGTACCTAACGTCTGCGCCCAGTAATAAGTCTTGTTCCCTTTCTTCAACTTACCCTGTAGTCCGGCATCAGTAACACCATTGGCAGGGTCGTCAACGAAGTAGCCATTATAAGAAGAGATGATAGCTGCTGCACCAGGAGCACATATATTAGGTAGGCTTCTGCCGTCAGCAATAGTGCCATAAGATGAGAATCGAGTGGCTTCTCCATCTGGATACTCATCGATACCATTCTTTACATTATAGCCATAGACCCATCCGTCGAGACAAGGCCAGTGTTTGCGAACATTGTAACTGCCCACGCTAATAACATTCTTGGCACATGCCATATCACTAATTGAGCCATTGCGCGAACCTTTGTCGAACTTAGGTAGACCATAGTTATCGAAGTAAACAAACTGTGCATCACCATAGGCATCAATGCGCTGACCGGCTTTCTTGCTCTTAAACAAGAGTCCGAGCTTGTAGTGCCCATCCTTATTTGTGACTTGATTGTCGCTGGTCAGGAACTGAGCCAGGGCGTAGTAACGACCCGTTTCAGGGTCTTTCATTGACGCAAGACCGATATATCCATCGAAAGCCTTTGCGAAGCCAGCATCTGTGGAAGCTCCACTAATAGCATAGTCACCACCTGATGAGATGGTAACGGGCTGACCATTAGTATTGTTCTTAACAGTGTATCGCTTAGCAATAGCCTTTGTTAAACCATTGTAAATGATGACTTGCATCTCGAACTCAGTGGAGTCCTGACTATAAACAGCTACCTGCCCATTACGCAAGTTATAGTAGGTTTTGCTCGTCATCTTAAACTCTCCCTCTGACATTGGGCGTATGAGGGTTTGCTTAATCTGCTCTGGTTGATCGAACTTAGCCGTATATGCCACAGGATAACTAGCTTCATTACCTGCTGCCACACAGATGATTACATCCTTACCACACTCTGCAAGGAACTTATTCATCACACTTGTAGAGTCGTGAGCACCAACGTTACTACCTAAAGAAAGGTTGATAACGCAGGGTTTAGGCTCTTTGCCAGATAACTTCGCATAGTTGACAATGTCGTCAACACCCATTGCGATAAACATATCTTGCAAGTCGCCGCATGAAGCAACAAGCTCTGATTCGGGCGCACAGCCGTAGAATGGATTCGGACCAACAGTCTGGACGGATGTAGAATCAGTCACTCTTTTGGCATAAGTGATGTTCCCACGATAGCCACCAGCCATGATTCCAGTAGTATGAGTGCCATGGAAGCTCTTTTCAGAGTCGGTTGTGAAGTCCTTCTCTATCGAATAAGTCTCATCCTTGTGTGCCATAGTGTCCATCACAGCCTGTGGATAATAATTCTGATAAAGGTAGCCTTCCTTTGTAGCTGTTGACTTTGTTATCTTACTGATGTAACCGAAACGTGTGGTGCCATCAGACTTGAGGAAGTTAATATGGTTAGCCTCAATACTTCCATCAACGATACCCGTCACAACACCTTTACCAGTGTAAGCCTGTGGGAGGTCAAGCCCTTGATGAATCTTGTCGACGCCTATCTCCTTACGCACCACATCCATCTTCTGATACACACGACGTGGAAGTTCCATGCGAGAAACGCACATCAGACTTGCAACACGCTCTACATCAGCAACAGGCAAAGAGACAATTGCGATGTTACCACGCACACGGAGCACCTTTACACCTTCTTCCTCGAGCTTTCGCAAGGCATCATCACCCTTAAACTCAACCATTGCCATGGTTCCTTTTGGCAACGATGTTTGGGGCTCATAAGCACGTGTCCGACTATTGTAAGTAGGTATAGAGGTATTGCGCATACGTAATAACTCCATCTGACTCTGTAGGTCGAGCTTGGACTGACCATGTGCAGTCCAAGCCAAACCAAGGCTTAAAATGGTTAATAAAAACTTTTTCATCAATTATTTGATTATAACTTTCTTACCATTGATAATATATATTCCACGTGGCAACTTGGTCTCATTTACACGTGTTCCATCCAAACGATAAACTTCGTTCTTGCCGTTTGCTGATTGGCGAACAGCCTCAATTCCCGTTGGATCTCCCTTAATATTAATCTCTAAGCGATCGCCATCCTGCAATGTTACCTCATATGAAGTACTATTAGGATAAATACTTGCAACCTTCTGACCATTGAGTTTTACAACCATCGTATTGGCGTCTGCTCCATAGGCAGAGAAGCGGAATGGATTGTCATCAGATGTGAACATGAGAGTGTTATCACCTGTATTCATGGTGATTGCAGAGTGATCGGCACGCTCGAAGTTGAAGCCATAAGGACTTGCAGAAAGGTCATCGATAACAATGGTTGCCTTCTTATCTCTTACAATCTTAGAGGTCTTGATCTCAACATTTGCACCATCGGTCAGATTCAACTGATAAGATCCGTCATAGCTAGCAGATTGTGGAATGCCATCAATCTTGACACTATTAATCTTACAACCAGAAACTGGTTTTAACTCAAAATACTTATTGCGCTCACCAAACTCGATGTTGTTTTCGCCTGCAACAAGGCTGACTACCTTATTTTGATAGCTTTGTCCACGATAGAGAGTGATATTCGCAGGAGTGTCAACAGATACTTTTGCGTGAAGCATAGCATACTTATGTGCCTTCACGTCAATAGTGGTCTCATCTGCAACAAGGTAATCGTAAGAGATTCCATAGATGGTGATTTTCTTACCATTAACCTTTAGTTCGTCTAATGCGTAGTCGTTAGTATTGAAGTTCAAACTAATCTTCTTACCTGCTTTCACTGTGAAGTTGCTAGCAAGGTAATTATTAACTTCTTGTCCATCGACCATCACCTTGGATAGAACTCCCTTAATCGCTTCATCGGAGAAGTTGAACTTTACAGGGCAATCAACATCTGGGTAATTAGCTTGAACACTGACAACTGTGTTAGGAGTGAGCGTCACACGATATTCACCATCATTACTTGGAATATCTTTACCATCTTGTGTCACCTTATATATAGGTGCCCCGCCATAGCTAGCAGAACCTATCATAAGTGTGTTTTCAAGTTGATCTACGAATTTAATAGAGTTATCACCATTCTGCAAAGAGAGGCTTGTTTGGGTTTCAGCCAAGCTAGCACGAACCTTTGAGGCATCATCCACTTTCAATGTAAAGGATACATCACGATACTCTTCAAAAGTACCTGACTCTACATCTACAGATATACCAGCATCAAGGTTGGCAACATAGATTGAGCAGCTCTTATGATAGCTGATAGGCTGGTCAACAGGATCTTCTCCAAGCTTACTTCTCGTCACTCCTAAAAGGAAGCAACCTGTTTTTGCCTCAATCTGAATCGATCCATACTGTGGCACCTTCACAGTATTCTCACCATTTTGTAAGTCTAGTGGCTGACCATAATTGACACGTACTGCCACGCGACTAACATCATCCACGTTAACTGTTATGGCTGTCTCCTTATTGTCTTCACCTTGTGCAAAGGTGTTAACAGACAGGAGTAACATGACAGCCAATAGCATAATAGAGTATAATTTCCTCATACTATTTATTTTTATTGATTATTAATTAGTTCATCTCTTGTATATTTCCTCTTATATTATTAAGCGGCATTTAGACTGCTATTTACTGATTAGGAATAGGTAAGGATAGTAGCAAGAAGAGGCACGCCGCATCTAGCAACGTACCTCCTCTCTGCTTATTTATCTATGAATACCCTATAAATTCCATCTCAATTCGTTCTTAATTAAAGTTGACAAGACTAATTCCCTTATTAAAGACTAGCTTGTAGGTAGGATCCAAAACAGATGTTAATGTTATCTTCGTTGGGTTCTTTGGATCATTGAGCGATACCTCATAAGCTGTTTCCAAACCATTCAGTTTGAAACGAACAAGTACATCATCAAAGCGGAATAACCGCTTAAAGGCACTATAGTTATTGTTTTGTGCTCCATTCAACTTGGCTGTTGCTGGCTCATTAGTGCCTATGAACGTAATGTGATTATCGTCATTTATCTCGTAATCATATACTACTCGACCTCCAGCTTGACCAAACACAGCACCGATAGTGAATACTTCATCACCATCATAAGTACCGATGAACAGACTTCGGAACGGGTACCTATTACCAGAAATAGCACTTGCATAAGCATTTACAGTCTTCCATACATCTACAGTCTGGGAGTTTGTTTCAGTCAAATTGACTGTCCATTGACCAGAGATAAGCGCTTCCACTGGTGAAGGATAGTATGGCATGAGCATAACGGTATTGTCGTTTCTGTCCGCCCACTTGTCATTTTCAGAGTAAGTGAAGTTCCTTACGATCTTATCATGCACTTTCTTTGGTGTAAGCAAGTCCATTCCTTTATTGGTATAGATGAATGGGAGGTCGATAACAACACCATTTGTATCTGTTACCGCAATGACATTATAATCCGTCTTAATGGCTTTTAAAGTGTCATTTCCTAGAACAAGACGATAGCGATCAGAGGTCATCAACGTCTTCATATAGTGTGCATCGGCAATGTAATCACTCCATGTTTGATTCTCAGGCACAGGTGTCATGACGATACGAGCCTCTCCCTTCTTACCTTGAAGAACAATACTATCCTTTGAGCAAGACAACACACGGAACTCAAAGTCGCCTTCGAAGCCCTTACCAGCCTGCCCTACTTGTGCGCCATCGAGCTTTCCAACAGGATCAGAGAATTTGTGGAAAGCTTTATTGAAAGTGTCAAATGAGAGCTGAACACCCTGAGACTGACTTACAGTATAATGTGACTCAGCTTCCGACATATCGGTTTCTTCCATCACTTTCACATTCTCCGCCGTATCGAACTTACAGAATATGTTGTATCCACCATACTGCTCAGCACCATAATAAGCCATTCTCCATCCATTAGGAGCAGAGGCCAAAATCGCCTTTGTATTACTGATTGATTCAGCTATACGATTCGCAGAAGACTTGTCAAAGACACTATCTACTTCAGGTGTACAAGCACCTAGCAGCAGTATTGATGTCAGTGCAAATAATAAACTATATAACTTCTTCATAATCTAAATCTCTTAATTTAATGTTTCAAGATCCAAGCTACTTATCTCGCTCTCACGCCTTAATACAATCTTACGTAACTTATCAATATCAACGCCCCAAGAGTCCATTAGGTAGCTGCGAATCAATGATAACTTAGCGAGAATAGCATTCTTTCCATCTTCTTTACCACCCGCTGCGGTTACAGCCTGTGCCAATCTCTTCTGCCACATCTCGTCTGTATCGGTCACATAACATGCGAATACCTCAGCAAAGTCCTCGTTATATTCACCACTGGCATAGCCTGTAACGAATCCTTCTGCACCTGATTTCAGATTGCTGACATTAACCCAGTCAGATGAATGATACTTGCCCTGAGAAATCGTACGGAAGTCTGTTGAATAGTTCTTGAGCTGCGTTAGGATATGAGCAAACTCATGGTGCATTGTGTGGAAGTATGAGAAATTCAAATCAAAGACGCCCGATGTGTTATAAGGGTCATGCTCCTCAATATAGAGGTTATTAAAGTCAAGGTTGTTAACCTGGAACAAGTTCACACGTACACCACCCTCTGCAAAACCCAAGGTAATTGATCCTTGACCATTGTACTGAGCGGATCCAATGAGCTGAAACTCACGGAAACAATGCTCTTTCAAGAACGTTGGTCCCATTAACTCGGTATATGCGTCCAACCAAACATGCTTGATGATCTTTGCCAAAGCGATAGAACGTTTCAGCTCAGCAGGCGTCACATTATAGCTAAGATTGGAGTTCTGGTCAACGTACTTGTAATTAAATCTAATATTGTAAGGCTCGGTGTAATTTTTATACAACCACTTATCAAAATCGTTCTGATGCTCCGCTGTCTTTGTAGGGAATATTGAATTCCCCTTATCAACGTCATCGTTTGAACAAGCGACAGCCGTTAGCACGAGTACAGCTGCTATAAGCATTAATTTTATATTCTTCATATTATATTACCTCCTTCATCGTTTAGTTACGTGGATTAGCTTGTAGTCCACTATTGATAACATCGGATGGCAACTGTATAGCACCACGTAAATCGCCAGCCACGAAATAGATTGGATCTTCACCATCTATGCGGTGCGTAATCTCAATACCATAGCGTTTAATATCCTGGAAACGCAATCCCTGCTGCCAAGTCTCTATACGACGCATCTGTAAGAGGGCGTAAAGCATATTGGTCTGTGTGCCATCTTCTACGCTAAAGCCTTGTGGATGTAATGGTTTCTTTACACCCATCTGTGCATCCATCATCACCTTTGCAGGAACTGTTGAAAGCCCATTAAAGAAGCTGTTGATTGATGCCTCGGTCAGAGTAGGACGTGTTGCAGAACCCACAGTCTCCTCTGTGTGTGATACAACCCACGCATTCATATCAGCCAAAGCTGCTGTGTAATTCTTCAACAAGATCTCTGCCTCTGCACGTACCAATAGCGTTTCATCAGCCGTCAACACAGCATCCAAACTATGGACATAGCCTGTCGTCTTTGCAGCATTGGTGTACTGTATCTCGGACATAATCTTTGGGAAGAACGTAAGCTGTGTATTACCATAGAGCATACGAGACTGATACAGCGTGTTATTCTGTGAGCCTCTACCCCATGGCATAGGTGCCCAGAAGAGTTCTTTCTCTACCAATAACTGTGCAAAGTTAAAGCGGAGTGCACCCGAGCTGATCAACCGTCCCAATGAAGAGTAAGCTGTTTGAAGCATGTAATTAGCCTTCTCACTTGAACTAATGTAGGCATTGTGGATATCTATCGAACCACTGAGTGTCTTATAATGTGCCCAATTACGCAAATCAGCTGATGGTGTTGAACCCAACGACTTAGTAGCATAATCGATCGCTTTCTGCCACTGTCCATAATAGAGATTGAAGCGAGCTGCGAAGGCATAAGCCGCCCGACTGTTGAAGTGATACTTAGGAGCTGTCAAGTAACTATCGTCCAGTAACGGCAGAGCTTCTTCAATGTCTGCATTGATATTCTCGTATAGTTGCTTCAAAGTTCCACGTTCGTTAACAGATACTCCAGGCTCCTTTGGATAAGGGAGACCTAAGTATTGGTCGGCTTTCGTACCATCGTATGCCATACAGAAGATGTTTGAAAGGCGGAACATTGTCCATGCTCTGCACAACAAGGCTTCTGCACGTACTGGTGAAGGATCGCGATCTTTCACCTTACTAAGGCTTGCTAACACCTCGTTGGCATGCCCTACTGCGAGGTAAGAATTATTCCACACGCTGCGTGGATCATCATTTTCTGTGGTCGTAACAGGCTTCCAGCGATAGACTTCACTTTGGTTCGTTTGATACAAGAAAGTCTTACCATTATCCATGACGTTATCGCTACTCCATTCCATTAGAAAGGCTGGAGAACCCTCTGCATAGGCTGAAGCTACGAGCTTCTTAGCTTTCTCAAAGGTATTAACCTCTGCTCGATCATCAGGCAACTTATCTAGGAAGTCGTTGCAAGAGGATAGGGCAATAAGTCCTAATCCAGCAAGCAGTATATTTAAATTCTTCATGTTCTTGTCTATATATAATAATGTGTTAGATGCCAAGACGCAATGTCAAGGTGAACTGACGAGGTGTTGGAAGAGCCACACCACCTGCATTCATAAACTCTGGGTCTTGTCCGTTGAGCTTCTTATCAGTGTAGATAAGGAAGAGATTGGTTGCTTGGAGCTTCAAACTGAGCGCACTCAATGACAAGTGACGAATCAGTTGTGCAGGGAAGTCATACGATAGTGAAATCTCTTTCATACGGATGAAGTCGCCCTTTGCAATACGCTCGTTCGAATAGTTATAAGCGTTATAAGCACGATTGAGGTAACCATCCTGCTGCAGAGTACGTAGGTCGGCAATAGCAGGGATAGTGGTTTTCTCTTCATCACCAGCCTTTGTCCAACGGTTGCGGAACTCCTTAGGCATAGCCAACATATCGCTATAGCTTGTGCTAAAGAACGGATCCAAACGAACCTTATTACCAAAGGCATAGGTCATAAAGAAGCTCAAGTGCCATCCCTTATAACTAAAGGTATTGTTCAAAGAACCGGTAATGGTTGGGTCAGTTGGACCTTCATACTTCAAGTGAGTGAGGTCATAACTCTGGAAGTCAACGTCACTTGTAGTCAATTTACCATCTTGATTGATTACCTGAGGGATACCATCTTTATTCAAACCTTTGAAGTCGAAAGAGAAAAGAGCACGATAAGGATAACCCACCATGGTAAATCCTGTACCTGAAACCATCGACATAATACGTGAACGACTATCGAGTGATGTAACCTCAGTCTTTACGTGTGAGAAGATGAAGTCGGTGCTCCATTGGAAGTTCTTCTTCAATATGTTCTTGCTTGAAATAGATAGTTCTTCACCATGAGACTTCATAGATGCAACGTTAGCATACTCTATGATTGAACCCTTTGTACCATTAGTTGTACGTGGACCAATGAGGTCGTAGTTGTTACGAGTGTACCAATCGAAGACTACATTCAAGCGATTATTGAAGAAACCAAGGTCTGCACCAATGTTAAACTCATGCTTCTTCTCATAGGTCAGATCCTTATTTGCGAACTGACTGATATATAAACCTGACTCCTGATCGACAGCGAATGGACGCCAGATGTTGGTACTGCGGATAATTACCTGTGAGTTGGTAATAGCTGGCTTATCACCTGTCAATGAGTAAGATGCACGAAGAGTAGCGTGAGTCAAAGAGTTCTTAAATGTCTGTTGGAACCATGGCTCCTCATGTACATTCCATACTCCTGATACGTTCCAAGTAGGCAACCAACGTGCAGAACGTGCCTTACCCAATCGGTTACTACCCTCGTAACGGGTGGTGAAGTTAGCTGCATAGCGTCCTTTCCACGAGTAGTTAGCTGTACCAAAGAATGAAACGTCACGCATATAGCTGTTGCTCAACTGGTAATAGAGGTTACCATCTTCCACTGCCTGCTTGAAGTAGTGGTAGTCGTAACTAGGAAGGTAACCCATATCATACTGCATGCCGACACCATCGTAAGCACTTTGTTTACGAACAATGTTGTTGACTTCCATACCACCATATAGGTTTACAATGTGACGATCATTAAAGACATCATTGTAACTAGCCGTTGCACGGAAGTCCCAACTATTCATCTTATACTTTGTCTCATTGTAGAAACCACCCTGAGGAAGCACTGAGTACTTCAGAGAGTTAGGTAGGTCAGGGTCTTGATAGAGCCATGGATTGTTGTCACGGATAGTGGCATCATCCATAGCACGATAAGCCATTGCCATGTTAGAACGCTCGCGAACCTGTGAAGCCTGCGTCGTTGTAGAGAACTTATAAGCACCGAGTACAGCAAGTGTAAGTTTAGTGATAGGCTTATACTTCAACTCTGCTTGCACCTTCATATCGAGCACATCAAAATCGAGGAAGTTGTTGTTAAGCTCGTTATGGATGTTGAATGGAGCATAATTACGTACGTAATATGCCTCTGGATCCAATGCTCGTGAAGCATTCATTGCGTATGAGAACGGGTTGATATCGAAGTTTCGACTCACCGCACCAGACGTTGGATCAACCTCTTGATTGAATGATCCTGGGGCGCGTTGCTTACGATATGAGGTGTTACCAATTAGGTTTAACGACACCTTCTTATTGATATTGTAGTTCGCATTAATTGAATATGTCATACGTCTAACCTTGCTCTGCTCGGTCCATCCTGGGTCATCCATGAATGAGAAAGAGGTGTAGTATTGAGCCTTGTCAGTACCTGAAGACATAGAGACAGAGTGGTTCATTGAAACCGAGTTAGTAAACAACTCGTCAAACCAGTTAGTGTTTCTCATCTCCGCCTCACGCAGGTAAGCATTCATAGCATCCTCTGTGTTGGCAAGACCAAACTTGCCTGTGCTTGCGTTGTAGCTGTTGATGAGATTGTACATCTTACCATAGATACCACTTGTGGCAGCACGAAGTGTACGAGAGAAGGAGAACAATCCGTCTGCAGCCATCTCTTTGTAAACACCCATCTGCTCCTGTGAGTTCATGATATTAAACTGTGAGTAACTAGGACGAAGACGCATAGTATACTCGCCAGTGTAGCTTATTCGGTTACTTCCTGCTTTACCTTTTTTGGTCGTAACTACGATGACGCCACCCATTGCACGTGCACCATATATAGAGGTGGCAGAACCATCCTTCAATATCTGGAAGCTCTCGATGTCATCGGCATTGAGTCCTGCAATAGCCGAAGAAATCAATGTTGCAGCATCACCTGATGATAGGTTGTCGGCATTCACCTCAGCTACATCGTCCATGATGACGCCATCTACAACCCAAAGTGGTTTAGAAGATCCATAGATAGAAGTGGCACCACGCACACGAATCTTCGGTGCTGTACCAAAGGTACCAGACACGTTTTGAACGCTGACACCTGCTGCACGACCCTCCAAAGAGCGACTCACATCAGCCACACCATCGAGTTTTGCCTTCGAAGCATCAATCTTTGTAGCTGCACCAGAGAACAATCTCTTGTCCTGTTGGGTCATACCTGTAACGACAACCTCCGTGAGTTGGTGGTTATCATTGGTCAGTGTGACCTTCATACCATCCTTAGGTGTGACGGTCTGAGTGGTCATTCCAATGTAACTAACTACGAGTTTCTTACCTGCAGGAACGTCAAGTGAGAACTTACCGTCTATATCGGTAACAGTTCCAGTCGTCGTGCCCTGTACCATGACAGAGGCTCCGATGACCCCTTGACCATCGTCCTGAGAAACTACGATACCATTGATTCTTGTCTGACCAAACGCTGTGCCGATGGACAGCAATAGCCCGAACAAAAATAAAGCGAATCTTTTTTCCATAGATCTCTTTTACTTAACTGAATTTTATATAGTGATACTTTCTTTCATTACGTCAACTCTGTACACTGACAGAAAATAGTCTTCTCGAACACTTCTTTGTGTCATCTGTCTTTATGCAGGACACCTTATTATATATATAACAAGTAACAATTTGTTATGTAATCGTGCCTTTTAAACATTGACAGAACCTATGTCTACAAATTTAGGGAATGTTTAGATTAAATGCAAGAGATTCACATAAAAAATTACAATCAGCACTTACTTTTGTTTAAAACATTAATATTTATAATCTAATAATGCGTTTTTACTGCAACTATATGCACTTTTTTTAAACGAAGAGTGTACGCAATACAAGTTTCAATTCGTAACTATCTCCATGCTTAGAAGTGTGTGTGTACATAAATCGAAGGCGTTATTTTTATTTAAGAAAAAGCCTCCCCAAGCCCCTCCAACAGCCTCACCCCCAACCCAACTACAGCCTCTCCCCCGTCCATCTACAGCCTCTCCCCCAACCCCTCTCCGAATGGAGAGGGGAGTGAAGACTGCTAGTAGGATGAGAGAGGATGGTTAGCAGGAATAGAGGTAATTGTGTTTTGGAATTAAGGAAACAGCCTCACCCCCGTCCCCCTCTCCGAATGGAGAGGGGCGTGAATACTACTAGTAGGATGGAAGAGGATGATAAGTGGGAATAGAGGTAATTGTATTTTAAAATTAAAGAGACGCCCTTCTGCAATCGAGAAGGGCGTTTCTTCGTTATGAAGAGAGCCTTTCTTCACACCAACGAAACGCCCCTTTCATTTGCAAACAATAGTCTTCACTCCCCTCTCCATTCGGAGAGGGGTTGGGGGTGAGGCTGTAGATGGCTGGGAATTGGGCTTGTAGTTGGGTCTTTGTTGGGCTGTAGCTAGGCTACCATAAGGCTTTCCCTTCCCCCAAAAACAAACTTAGGAACCCTCGAATGAGGATTCCTAAGCGATGAAAAGTTGCGGGTGCAGGACTCGAACATGCGACCTCCAGGTTATGAGCCTGGCGAGCTACCAACTGCTCCAACCCGCGATATTAACCAGAGAAACTCACTAACTATGTTAGTATCTATCCTGAATTGCGTGTGCAAAGGTACTACTTTTTATCCGAACTACCAAATAATATTGGAAAAAATATCACTTTTCTCTTATCTTTCCAGGCTTTTAAAGCGGTTTTGAATGTCTCTTCATACCTAAAAAACAAGAGTTTCGCTGACTGCAGATAGTATTTTTCTACCTAATTTCCAGTACTATTTAGGGCCACCACTGGGAGCAAATTATTCGCCATGAGATACCGCTCAAGCTGCTTGATGTCGCTTATCACTCGTTCAGCACCTGCCTTTTCGAGACTCTCACGACTCCCATTTCCACAACTGACGCCGATGGTGTGCACACCAGCATGGCACCCCATAAGGATGTCAAACTCGGTATCGCCCACGACAACTGTTGCCTCGGGACGGACATCGAAATGCTCCATAGTAACTAAAACGGACTCTGCATCGGGTTTATGATGTTGCACATCATCCGAACCAATAACGTACTGGATGTAAGGACTAAGCCCTAGGTCGTCCACCAAACTAGACAATGTTCGATGGCAACGACTACTGGCAATCGACATAAGGAAACCCTTTTCATGCAATCGTTCCAGCGTTTCCTTCACCCCAGGGAAGAGCGTCACAGCCCCCTTAACATTCTTCTCGTCGAAGATACGGCGGTAGGTTTCCTCACACTTGTCAGCCTCCTCATCGGTCAAGGTCATTATACTCGTGAAGCACTCACGGAGCGGAAGTCCGATGGTACTAGCGAATTGCTCACGTGTTGGAGAGGGCAGTCCGAGTTCGTCAACAGTGGCAAGCATGGTGTCAGTAATGAGTTTCTGCGAGTCGCCAAGCGTACCATCAAAGTCGAAAATCACCAATTTTATCCTTCCTCCCTTGACGTTCTTGCGTCTCAGTCTGCGCTTCAGTCGCTTGTAGCCCTCCACTCCTAAGATGGTAATTCCACTATATTGAAACAGCTTCGCAATGCCGAAGAACACTGCCCATAACACACCCTTTGCACTCGTTGAGAGGGGTAAAAGCATTTGAGCAAAGGAGATAATATAAAACGGAATACACATCAGAAGAACGATAGTACCCGTTCTGAAGGATAGTCCTTGTAGCTTCGTTTTTATAGACATAATACTGAATTGATTTCTAATTGAGGCTACAAAGGTACACATAAAATTGTGTTTCTATCATGCAAAAGGAATATTTCAATATGGGAGAAGAAGCCTTACCACCAACCTATACAGGCTTACCACCAGCCCATCTACAGCCTCACCCCCGCCCCCTCTCCGAATGGAGAGGGGAGTGAAGACCATTGTTTGCAGATAAAGGGGGCGTCTCTTTGATGCAAAGAAAGGCTCTCTTGGATACGAAGAAACGCCCTCTTCAAAATGAAGAAGGCGTTTCCTTGTTTTTAGTTCTTCTGTTCCAGCTAACGAGGCACAGCCTCGCTACACAGAAACTATATTACACGGGCATTCTGGCACAGCCTTATATCAAACAGAACTAATCATAATTTTGAATTGTGAACTTTGAATTTTGAATTAAAGAAAAGCCTCCCCTAACTCGCTCCCGTTAGGCAACATCCCCTCCTTCGGAGGGGCTTGGGGAGGCTTTAAACAGCGTGAAATTAACGCTGCCATAGCTTCGGTGCTCCAGAAAATGGGGGTGTGACGAGAAGTCGTTATGCTTTCCATGCTCGAAAACGAAGAGTCCATCGGGCGCAAGAAGGTCTTGCGAGAAGATGAGATCAGGGATGGTTGGCAGCTCTGGGAGGGCATAAGGAGGGTCAGCAAAGATGAAATCGAATTGCTGATGACAGCTCTTTATGAATCGGAAGACGTCGCCCTTGATCAATACATGTTCATTGGCACCTATCTTCTCCATGCACTGTGCGATGAAACGAGCATGGTCTCTGTCCTTTTCCACACTAACTACTTCCTTGCAGCCACGCGATAGTAATTCCAGAGAAATGCTCCCCGTACCCGCAAAGAGATCGAGTGCTACCGTCTCATCCCAGTCCAGATAACCATTGACAACATTAAATATATTCTCTTTAGCAAAGTCCGTTGTGGGTCGTGCCTTGAATGTGCGAGGGATGTCAAAGTGCCTTCCCTTATATTTTCCCGTTATGATTCTCATTCGTTATGTAGTATTGTTATCTTGTGAAGTCGTTGTTTTGATTAATCCAGATAGATGGCTTTGATATCGTAAGGAATATCTTTCCTTTCTGCCAAGGCATGATGTTGTGCGAAGTCATCCGCCTGCTCCACCACGCGAGAGAAGCGCAGATACTTAGCCAGTTCATCAGTGAGCAGCTCCGCTTGTGGCATATCTCCAATCAACAAGAGTTCGTCTTGTTGAGTATCCAAACCCGTCAACTTCCATATATATAATAGGTAGTAGAGGGCATCTTGGGCGTTTTCTGTTTCGTAAGTATTGGCAAAGCGAAATCTATTCTGCTGAAAGCTAAACACTTCCATACGCTTTTCATGGAAATAGGCATATAACTTTCGGCGTGCTCCAGCGTATGTTCTACGATAGAGATGCGTCCAGACAGGGCACATCAAAGGCTGTATGCGTATGTCTTCGAAGTGATCCTCGATAACGAGCCTCAAGTCTTTATTCATTGAGAACACCGTTACCACATTCAGTTCCTTTAGTTGGTAAGCAAGCACCTCATCGTTCCCCTTGTGATGAAAGGTGTGATAATAAAGCGTATCCACATCCTGCGTTTCATACTCCTCAATGGGCATGAGCATAACAGGAGAGTCCATCTGAACAAGCACCCGTTTGTATCCACTCTGCAAGAGTTCCGATGTTCTGAATGCGTCCCGAAGGTTAGCAGCCACCGAGATACCCGTATTCATTTCATAAGGTTCGTATGCCAAGACACCATTCTCTTGTGGGTCTCCAACGGAGAAGGTCATGTTATTACGACCAATCCTTATGGTTAATCGAAGTTTCTTATCGGATATCTTGTTATCAATCTCAGTCATTCTGATGGGGACATAAACGTTTTTAAAATATCTGCAAACTTACACAATTTATTTTGATTATGGTCGTTTTCTTCTTGATAAATGTCATCTACTTGCCCTCCAAAGGCTCCTTTCTGGGCTAGATAAGTGATAAGCTGGTTAAAAAGATATACCTTTGCAGCCACTTTTCTGCACTCTGTCAGATGATTATTCAGCGTTAAATGCTGTCATTGATATTACATCTTTTCTAAATGGCAATACAGTTTTTTTGTTATCTTCGGATGCCTTGCATTGGGAGAGCTTATCGTATGGGCGACAGGAGTTAAGCTGCCGTCCAGTATCATTGGTATGTTGTTTCTCACCTTATTCCTTAAGTTGGGATGGGTAAAACTTAGTTGGGTTGAACACTTATCGGAGCTTCTTATCGCCAATCTGGGCTTCTTCTTCGTTCCACCTGGGGTGGCGTTGATTCTTTATTTGGACCTGATTGAGAAGGAATGGTTCCCTATTGTGACGGCAACTATCGTCAGTACGGTGCTCGTGCTAGTAGTTACTGGGCACATGCACCAGCTTGTTATCAAACTAGAACGTCGAATGATAGCACTCGACTTACTACATCATCGTGCCCATAAGAGGCAGGCGGAAAAGATGAAGGAGATACTCAAAGAATATGCAGAATACACCGAGGAGGAACAGATTCTCACGACTGAAGCCTTGCAAGGAAAGGATATTATGGATGAAAAGGAGGCTAAGTTATGATTTCAATTGACCAAACCATCAATCAGACGGTGAACCTCATTCAGGACGGACGAGACATCTTCTCTAATCAATATGTTATCCTGACGCTCACCTGCGGGACGTTCTTTTTGATCAAACGACTACAAAAGAAGACAGGCTGGATGCTGTTAAATCCCATCCTTATAGCTATCATTCTTATCATTATATACTTAAAGGTAACGGGTGTTCCCTTTCAAGTGTATAAGCAAGACGCACAGCTCATTGACTTCTGGTTGAAGCCTGCGGTCGTAGCCTTAGGGGTTCCTCTTTATTTACAGTTAGACGCTATCAAACGTCTTTGGTTGCCCATTGTTCTGTCGCAGCTAGTGGGCTGTTTGGTTGGAATTGTGAGTGTTGTCACAGTTGCCAAACTATGTGGTGCATCGGATGTTGTCGTGTTGTCAATGGCAAGTAAGTCGGTCACAACCCCTATAGCAATGGAGGTTACGCAGAGCTTGGGAGGTATTCCTTCACTCACAGCTGCCGTTGTTGTCATCACAGGTATTATAGGAGCTTTGGTTGGATTCAAGGCTTTGGCGATTGGACATGTGCGTAGTCCGATAGCTCAGGGACTATCTATGGGCGCTGCTTCTCACGCTGTTGGCGCATCCACGGCGATGGCTTATAGCAGTAAATATGGCGCATTTGCCAGTCTTGGAATTACATTAAATGGTATCTTCACTGCGCTCTTCACCCCTTCTATCTTGCACTTCATCGGGGTTTCGTAAGGGCTGAACGAAATAAAAGAAAGTCTCACTAAGATTTCTATATACGATAGATTTCTTAGTGAGACTTTCTTTTTTTCATGCTTCAAAGGCGTTATCTCGCCTTAATTCTTTACCTCAACAATCTTCGTTGGGGCTTGTTCTTTATTCCGTCTGTTGACTACTGTCACCACAGACTGCGCCAGACTCAAGAACGCCTGACCGGTCACGGTGTCTACTTGAGAGGCTGCCGGTGTACCTTTATCGCCGTTTTCACAAATGCTCTGAACGATTGGTATCTGTGCAAGTAACGGACAGTTGAGTTCTTTCGCTAGGTTCTTACAGCCGTCCTTACCAAAGATATAATACTTATTCTGCGGTAGTTCGGCTGGAGTAAACCATGCCATGTTCTCTACCAAGCCTAAGATTGGAATGTTAACCTTGTCGTTTCGGTACATATCAATGCCTTTTCTCGCATCGGCAAGGGCTACACTTTGAGGAGTGGAAACAATCACTGCACCTGTAATTGATAGTGTTTGCATCAGTGTCAAGTGGATATCACTGGTCCCTGGAGGCGTGTCGAGGATGAAATAATCAAGCTCTCCCCAATCGGCATCAGCGATGAGTTGTTTCAAAGCTGACGTCGCCATGCCTCCTCGCCACAGCGTTGCTGTATCGGGATTAACGAAGAATCCGATGGAAAGAAGCCGCACGCCATACTTCTCAACAGGCTCTATTAGCTGTCTACCATCCTTCTCAACGCCATACGGACGGACGTCTTCTACACCGAACATCTTAGGCATACTCGGACCGAAGATGTCGGTATCGAGCAGTCCTACCTTATACCCTAAGCGGGCTAAAGCGATAGCTAGATTGGCAGAAACGGTGCTCTTTCCCACTCCACCTTTACCCGAACTAACGGCAATGATATTCTTCACTTGTGGCAACAACTTGCCTACCTCTGGGCGAGGTGCACTCTTGAACTCGGTTTCGATGGTCACTTCTACGTCCTTCCCCACCGAGTAGTGAATCTGCGCCTCGGCTGCTTTAAGGGTCGACTTGAGGAACGGGTCGGTCTCACGAGGGAATATCAACGTGAGCTTTACCTTGTTTCCATTAATACTCGGAGTATCTGCCAGCATCTCACTCTCTATGAGATTCTTCTTCGTCCCGGGGTAGATTACCTTCTCCAGGGCGTCTGTTATCAATTTTGGATATAGTGTCATAATAAATTAAATGTCTATTTCAAGATTCACAATCAACCGCTTTAAAGGCATCCCATTCAGCCATTGCTTGCTTCCAATCGGTCATCTCGCCCGACTCTATCGCACGTCGTTCAGCCTCCACCTTATCGCGTTCCTTATCACGAGCACGCTTCGCCTTCATATCCGCAATAGTAGCATCATCGAGTATCTGGATGGCTCCGCGGTCGATAGCCTCATAGAGTTCGGCTTCACCGAAAGCCTTACCAGGCACATTAAAGTCGGATATGTTAAACTCAAATAGCGTTCTGAGGTCATGCCGAACGAGCTTTTGTTTGGCTCTGTTACCCGCATTCTTCAATCGAAGTAGCTTCGCTATCTGTTTTATTTCGCTGTCTGCAAACTTATTTCTACCCATAGTTTTTATTTGTAAGAAAGCTCCGCTCACCAGCCCCTGTTCCTCCTTTCATCTCCCTGTGAAGCCTAGGAGGGTGAAAGAGGGAGATAGTGTGGGATGTAATTGATTATGCGAAGTTACTAAAAAGATTGTGAAATCACAAGTTTTCTATCATCTTTCAACGTATTACTGACGCCCCACAACAACCCCCATAGTCCATGCCGCTTGCAGGTTGAAACCGCCTGTTATGGCATCAACATCCAACACTTCACCTGCAAAGAACAGTCCTGGACAATGCTTACTCTCGAGGGTCTGCGCATGAACAGACGACAGACTCACACCGCCACAGGTGACAAATTCGTCACGAAAGGTGCCCTTTCCAGCAATAACATATTGGTCGTTGGTCAGCGTCTCGACAATTCTATTCATCGTCTTACGCCCTATCTCCGCCCAAGGTTTGCATGTCTCAAGCCCTAATTTACTGATGACATAAGTCCACAAACGCTGTGGAAGACAGAAAGGGTGCAATGTCCCAATCTGTTTCCGTGGGTTCTGTGCCTGCAAACGGAGCAATTCCTCCTCCACTTCCTGCCGTTTCCTCTCGCCCGTCCAACTGATGGCTAGGGGCGAATGGTAGGCTTTCTCTGCCAGAAAACGGGCTGCGTAAGACGATAACTTCAGTGTGGCAGGACCGCTAACACCCCAGTGTGTGACCAACAATGCGCCCACGGAGCGCATTTTAGAGCCTGGTATCGACATCACAACAGGGTCGACAACGGTTCCCATGAGGTTGCAGAACGCCTTATCTCGTATGTTGAACGTGAAGAGAGAGGGCACGGGTGGCTCAATGGTATGCCCTAGTTCGGCAAGATAAGCTAGTCCACGTGCCTGCGGCGAACCGCCTGTTGTGATGATAACACGCTGGAATATGCGATGAGAACCCTGTTGGAACGCTAACTGCCAACGCCCATCCTCCATCTGCGTAAGTCCTGTCAGACGGGAACGGCAGCAGATGGTTACACCCAACCGAGTGGCTTGTCGTGTTAAACAATCCATCACTACGTGCGAATCCTGCGCCTTCGGAAAGACGCACTCATCATCCTGCGTCACCAAAGGAACGCCCCGTTGCTCGAACCATCGATAAGTGTCTTCATGATTAAAGGTGCTCATCAAGCGTTTCATCAGCTTGTGTCCACGTGGATAAGCCTGCTTTAAATCAGTGATGCGAGCGAAACTGTTGGTCACATTACAGCGTCCGCCGCCTGTCACCTCCACCTTTGCTAGCACCTTCAATGCCCGTTCGAAGATGGTCACCCGAGCCTCCGGATGTGTTTCCTTTGCCGTTATCGCTGCCATGAATCCAGCTGCTCCTCCACCGATAACAGCTATATCTAAATCTGTTTTAAGCATACTTATTCAATTCTAAATATAATGTTCAAAGAATCTAACGCCCCCACCCTCTCTTCGAAGCGGGGCTTTCCTCGTATGAAGGAGAAGCCTCCCCAAGCCCCTCCGAAGGAGGGGATGTATTCCCCCAAAACGCTTCTTTCTATCTAAAAGAGCCTCTCCTTCATGTGAAAAGGGCGTTTCTTCGTTATGAAGAGAGCCTTTCCTCACACCAACGAAACGCCCTCTTTATCTGCAAATAATAGTTTTCACTCCCCTCTCTATTCGGAGAGGGGACGGGGGAGAGGCTTTCCTTTATCTGCAAACAATAGTCTTCACTCCCCTCTCCATTCGGAGAGGGGTTGGGGGAGAGGCTTTCCTTTATTTCCAACTAACAGTCTTCACTCCCCTCTCCATTCGGAGAGGGGTTGGGGGTGAGGCTGTTGTTGGTCGTCTGTTAGGCTTCTTCCTTATTCTCAATGAGCCATATAAAAGGCTGCACCTAAGGCTCCTTTATACTCGTCAACATCAATTCTATCTCCCTCCTGATAGGTCTCATACTCCTTTTTCGATACTGTTATCTCACCATCCTCTTGCATAGTTCCGCAGGAGGCAAAGCGCACTTTATACGCATGACTGCGTCCGCTCGTCTCAAACTTATCCTTCACATAACTGATGTGATGATCTGGTTCGGAGTAATCAAACGCTACATTATAGGTTATGATGGTGCCAATCGCATAAAAGATAGCGAAGAAGAGGACAAAAATAAACTGCTCGGTTGGATTATCCACGCGTGATTTTGTGAAACTGAAGTTGTACCAGAGGAACGGAATAGAGACCACAACAATGCACAGAAGCATATAGGGTATGAGCGGATAAATGTCTATTATGTTCTCACGCAACGCAAAACACAACAGCACCAAAGACACAAGATAGGTACTACTAAACAGTGTTGGGCGGTCGGTACTATCACGATATACATCGAAAAGTGCCGTTCCTTTCGACTTGATAAACACAATGCTCGCCAGCCAGGGCATAACTGCTGCCGCCAAAAAGACGTATCGGTAATAGGGCATTGGCACGAAGATGAGGGCGACGGTGACGATGTTTGCAAGGATATTCACCGCTCGTGCCCATAGACGATTGCGTTCGTTCTGATTGAGTCGTTCGACTGCACTGGCTCCTAAAGAGCTATTCTGCCTTATCGACTGGCGGTCTTTTCTCTTCTCACGGAGGAAGTAATTATGGAAATAACGCCCTGCCCAACGTTCCACGTCATGGTAATCTCGATAGTAAACACCGAAGGTTATCTTCTTTCCTGCACCTTGATAGGGTACGAATTCGATACCATTCCCGTAAGAAGGTAGCACACTTTCAATACTATTGAAGAACAGAACTCGAGTGCCAAAGAGGGTTTCCTTGACAATTCTATCCTCATAGATATACACCTTATCACGCCTTGTATAGAGGATGGCAAATACTGGAAAAAGGAGGAGGAAAAGCCCCATAAGTGTGGAGATATAATCGTCCAGCGAGGCAGAACCATGTAAAATAGTAGTCAAAACGCCTGTTTGTACGGCATCATAGATGATTACAATGCCGAAAGCAAAGAGTGCGATAGCAAAGAAATACAATATGATTTGTCCTGTAAGTGCCATCTTGTAAGGTACTACTACCCTACTATCTCCCCTCTTCCCGTCCGTTGCCGAGGCTGGAATCTGTATGTCTTTTCTATGTTTCATCGTAACTGGTTTAATATAAAAAACGGCCTCTCCCCCAACCCCTCTCCGAATGGAGAGGGGAGTGAAGACTGTTGTTTGCAGATGAAGGAGGCGTGAGCTTCTGTGGATTCCCATGTTCCTTTAGGAGCTCTGTGTCGCTTCGCGCCTTCGTGCCATCTGTGTATTCCGTGTTCAAAATGCCCCTGCAAAGAATCGTTTAACCATTTCTTCTATGTGAAGAACTGTCTAATCACAGCCCAACTACAGCCTCACCCCCTCTCCGAACCAGCGGTCACTGACCGAAGGGAAGTAATGGAGAGGGGAGTGAAGACCAATGTTTGAAAACAAAGGGGGCGTTCCGTTGAGATGAAGGAAGCCTCTCCTTGATGCGAAGAAACGCCCTCTTTAAATGGAGATGATGCCTCCCTCCTATCCCCTTTCCTACAGAGAGGGGAGCAGATAGTGCCATTGCCCACAGGACAAACAACTCGCTTACTTGTCAACCCGTCCACACGTCAACTCGAACCAACCACACTTTAGAAGTGAAGCAAGACCTTGGGGGAGGACATCCCCTCCTTCGGAGGGGCTTGGGGAGGCGTTAATTTGAATTGTACAAAACCCTATATTTCCTATTACGATTCGCCCCTTCCGCCTGCAAGAAACCGAATGATACAAGTTGACGGAGGTAACGTTTGGCAGTGGTTGGAGTAAGTTGGAACTCCCGTATTATGACTTCGGTCGTAAGCTCCTGATGGCTATTTGCGAAGTAAATAATATCGACCAGTTTCGCTGCTAGTGATGGTTTTATCGACCATTTACCAATTATTTCCTCCTTTAAAGCCTCTTTATCGACCATTCCCTCGCCTATCGACCGCATGAAGTGGTCGATCTCCTGCTGTAGATGCTGGCAATGCAAGAGCGTCATATAGTCAATAAAAACGTATCAAAGAAACGCCCCATTTATTTGCAAACAGCAGTATTCACTCCCCTCTCCATTCGGAGAGGGGGCGGGGGTGAGGCTTTCCTTACAGCAAACTCTCCCCAAAGATAGCGTTCTTAATGTCCTTCTCATGCTCGAAGACAAAGCGTGCCACGATTGCACTAAGGATGGCTGTTGAGGGGAGTTTGATACTCGTTGCCGACTTTAATCGGTCTAGTACGCTCTTCAAATTAGAGTCTATATATACCGTTGCAAGGCGTGAGTCGCGCATTTTATAGTCTCGTGCAAGGTCGAGGAAGAGCTGCCAACTATCCTCACCGCTATCCTTTGCCATTGAATACTCACGTGCCAACTGCCTGCCCTCAGCCTTTGGTAACTTCTTTGCAGCTGGTGCCGTGCGGTCTTTCTCATCATTCACTGCATCGATTGCAGACACCTGACCAAACCGAGACTGCTGTGTTTCTGGTTCTGTTTCAGCCGTCTGTGTTACCTGATCAGTGGACTGCTCCACTGCTGTCGGACGCTCGTTTTCCACCTGCTCTACTGCCTGCTGCACTTCTTCCTGTGGCTCTTCTTCCGTCTTATCAACGACTTCAACCTCCTCATTATCAGTCTGTTTGTCGTCTGCATTAGCATTAGCTACACTTGTATTTACTCTCTGAACGCTATGAGCCAAGTCTGCCATTGCACCCGGCATCACAACCATTGTTCTCTTCTTCTTTGCCATGTTTAATTCAAAATAGTATTTTTAAAAGTCAAAACTAAACTCCAACCAGCCTCACCCCCGACCCCTCTCCGAATGGAGAGGGGAGTGATTAGATAGTGTGGATGTCATTATCTAAATAATTCCTACCCCTCGCATTTAGTACTATCTACTCCCCTCTCCATTCGGAGAGGGGGCGGGGGTGAGGCTGTAGAGGGGCTGATGTGAGGCTTTTTGAGTTTTGATTCTCTTCTATTTCATCCTTTTCACCATAAACTCAAACGCTTCTTTCACTGCGCTCCGTTGCGTGGCTAGGAGCTCAAAAGTGTTCGTTCGCTTCAGAGTTGCACGACTATTTACGGCTGGCGTAACCTTTCCGAACTTGCCAAACACTTCATCAGTTTTCTCCCACATATCCTGCTCCTCCGCCGTACCAATACGTGGGTCAATGCGGTTAGGAACGAAGAATAACTGTGCATGCATTTGTGGGTTATGCTCACGTAAAACGTTGATTACCTGTACAAAAGTACCTGTTGAGTCGAGTGTCTTATCCTCATATTCATAAGGACAAACGATGTAATCGGCTTCAACAAACAATGGTGCCAATCCGTCCTCACTGATGTTACCAGGGGAATCGAACAACACGAAACCGTCAACCTGCGATGCCGAATCCATCAACTCCTGCATGGTCTCGACGTCAGTAACATCGAAATCCTGCACGTTGTAAGGCTCTTCTTCACCCTCATAGAGCTGTGCGTCTTTCTGACGTTGCATGAGGATGGTCTTCTGCAAGTCGGTATCGATGATGCAAACATCTTTCCCTTTCCATGCGAGATAATTGGCAAATAGGATGCAGAGGGTACTCTTCCCTACCCCACCCTTTTGGTTTGCAAATACTACTTTCTTATTCTTCATTATTGTTGTTGATATTTATTTCTATTCTTATTAATTATATTGTCGTATTATTGTCACCTATCAGCATTTTCTTCCAAACCACTCCGATACCTATCACATCAGCGATAATAAAGATGGGAAGGGCATAGGAATAAACATCTGAAATCCATCCTTTTACTCCCATATCAAGCCCCAGAAGGAAGATTAGAAACGAACCGATAACCACCAAGACAAGGGCTGACAACATCCATATCTGTTTGATTATCAGATGGTAAAGTTTGCCTCCTGTAAGCATTATTAGGCGTACAATGAGGAACAAATAGGCAGTTACTGCCACCCAACGGGATAGACTCACGATGGTTTTCCAGCTTATATAGAAGGCTTCGCCACTATAGTCTGCCTCGGAGAAAAGCTCTAAGGGCTTCACATCTGTTAGGTAGATTGCACCGAAAACTACTAGTATCCATGATGCGTAACTAACGATTGTCCAACCACTTACAGCACGTCCCAAGCGGTGCGCCACACGTGCAAATACGGCGATCATAGCCATGAAGGAATAGCTCACCAAAAGCTCTGCTATCATGGAGAAATGGTCGACAAGCGTGTTTTGTTCATCTGTGAAGATGTTGTCATTAACGATCTCTAACTGACTACCTAATGCCATTACGTCACCCAATACACCTAGGATGAAGAGCGAAAGAAAGGCACTCATCAGATTCTCTTCGAGCCTCGTTGCAGGCAAACAAGATATTATCTTTTCTTTTTTCATTCGTCTATTTCGTCTATAAATAGTTCTTCTTCGTCCTTTAATAACCACTGACCTTTAATGTAGTTATCCGTGCTAGGAGCATGGAGATGGGCTGCATCTAAGATATTCCTCCATAACACTCCGATGTAGAGAACGACGGATAGATAGCACAGACATAATATAATTTCTAACATCAAAGGAACGTTATTGTTGGCTGCTCCCGGTAGACAGAATTGTATCAAGATGAGGAACACACAGAAGGCTGCTAACTGCTTCACAAATAATATCTTGAGGTGACCTTTACTCAAAAGAAGTGACCGACTGATAATGTAAACATAGCAGAGAAAACTCAAAGTAACACATGTAAAGTAAACTCCATTGCATGTATTCACAATGTCAGCATCGAACTCATTGCTCACTGAAGAGCTGGTTGTAAAGGCTACGATGATGTTTACACAAAGGTTGATCATCAAAAAGCTAGCAAACAGCCAAGCACCTATTGCTATGCTCATCCAGCCTGTATGCGACCGACCAATACGATAGATAACAAGTCCAAAGAGGGTCATCAAGCCCGCAAACCCACAATTAAATGGGATGTTCGTGAGGGTCTCTAAATCCATTTGACGTAGACCAGAACCATACCAGAAGAGCGTGTTCGGACCAAGAACATACACCATAGAATAGGCTATCATACCGATAATAAAGAGCGTAAGGAAGATATTTGAAGCTCTTTGCTCCCATTTCTTCACAGGTAGAAAAGTTATATCTTTGGCATCCATAACCATGTTTTATTATCTTTTAGACGGCTTACAAGAGCCTTATTGCATATTATTTACTTATTTTACTATCATTTTGTAAAGTTCACACTACCCTTTTCTTCTTCATTTCTGGCGTTTTTTTAACCACCTTACCATCTACTCGCAAATACGAGAAATACAGCAGTTATAAATGTTGAAGAATCTTACTTTCGATTCAGGTAACGCCCTCCCCCACCTTATTTATATATATATTATACATAAAGTTGTGCTGGGAAGCACACTTGCTTACGCTTGACTCGCATCTTCCTCATCAATGTCCTCTTCTGTAATATCCGCTGACATCGAACCGCGAAGGGCTATCGATGGAATCAAACCAAGCACGAAGACAATCAGTGTGAGGATGGTTCCGTAAGTGTCAATGGCTGTCATTGATAGTCCTCCAACCTCATTGTACATATAATAAAATACTCCGCCAGTTAGGAAAATGAGGATTGGACAAAGAATGATAGACATACCATACAAACGAATGGAGCCTCGGAACTTACGCACCAAACCGATTCCTAAGAATAGATTCAATAGTCCAATAACAACATTGTTGTAGCCTCGGAAGGTCTGAATCAATGCCTCCTCGCGTGGTGTCTCCATCATAATGTCGTGAGCAGGTAACAATGCTCTGTAACAAACAGCAGCTGTTCCTAGCACAGACAAAACCATAATCACAATCATAGCTAACTGCAAAAAGAAATGCTTACTATTATTTAGGCACCTGCGAAAAACCTCCCACATCACCAACTGAGTGGCGCATACAAGAATCGACTCTGCTATCTGAATCGCCGAAGAACTTTGAACAGTTTCAAAGGTCTCAGTCAATGATGTCATCCCATCAGTGGGTGCTCCTGTCCAGTGATCTATGCTATTTACCAAACTAAACGCTAGAAACAAACCAAGGCTCCAGTTGAGAGTTTCACTCTGAACAGATGATATTTTAAACTTCTTCATACGTTTTTATATATTTATGTTTTAGTCTTTCTAAATAAATAAACATCGCTTCGTTCATTTATATTAATGTGTATGCAAATATACACCTAAATACTGAAAGAAACAAATACATTCAAATGTTTTTGTTTGAAAAAGTAATAAGATAAATCATTAAAAACACATTTAAACAAACAAATAAACACTTATCTACGTGTTTATTTGTTTATATATTTAGTTATTGAAAACGCTTATCGACATATCAAATAAGTATCTAAATAGATATTAGAAGTATTTTTAAAACAAGAAGAAGATACTATACTTTTACATATTTAGATATATTTTCAAAAGAAAGTAAGCCTAGAGAAATATATTATATATTTATTGATTCATATAGAAGAGCGTTCTAACAAGAACGAAAGGAGGTTATATATTTATATAAATCTGACACTAGAAAGTACGAACGTAGGTTCCTATTTTAGTATATATATATATAAAAACAAAGATACAAACGTACGTTTTCAATCTTAGGAAGTAGCAATTTCAAAGAGAGGATATAAACAAATAATTATTTATATATTAATATATAATATTGTTATTCAGTAATTTATAAGTACTAAAAGAGGATTTATAAAGAAAGAACGAATACATATCTTGATAATTGGAGATAGGCAAGGAATATAAAAGGAGCGTAGTAGAAGACTGTAAAATGAGGAATGATACAAACATAGGATACTGTTTGCAAATGAAAAGAATAGTATATATTTATATAATAATAACACATAAATAACAAATTGAGAAATGTATATAAATATAAAGTAGAGCGTTTTTTTAAGAAGAAAATAAAGGCTATATACTTTTATACTTTTATATATTTAATAGTTAAATGGAGCCCAAATTAATATTATAAAAGTGTTTATATAAATACATACTATTAAGAACAAATAAGTAAATAAGTATTTTTTTATTTATATATTAGTAGTGTTTGAGAAGCAAGTAAACATATATTTCATTTATAATAGTATTATATTTTTATATATATAAGCAGTTAATTAAAAGCGTAATAACATATTCAAAGAAAAAAGTAAACCCTTAGATACATATAAAAGGAGTACATTTATAATATGTATATATAAATATGTTTTAAAACAGATAAGCAAAAGAATAAATACATATTAGTATTAATAAGGTAAAACTAAGAGCTCTGCAAGGAAGAAAGAAGTAGGGAAGAAGAAGGCGAAATGGTGTGCAGGAAGAGGAAAAGAAACAATGATAAATACATGAAAAGAGGATAAAAAAAGAAGCTAAAAAGATTCCAATAAGTACATAAAAGCACTTTCAACGAAACAAAGAATGCCCAACTATAAAACCAAGAAGACACACCTGTAAAATAAAGAAAGCCAACCTATAAAACAAAGGAAAGTCAACAAAAAACAAAGAAGAACTCAGCAATAAAGCAAAGAAACGCCTTCTTCAAAGCAAGGAAAGGCTCTCTTTAACATGAAAAGAGGCTCTCTTTAAATAAAGAAAAGCACTTCCTGCATTAGTAAAGAAACTCAGAAGGGCAATTAAAGGATATAAAAGCCACAGAAATAACATCTCTTTTTGTTCACAAAAAACTACTAACTATCTAGGAAAGAGTAAGATACTAATTTGAGAAATAGCTCTGATTAGCAAAATAAAACGAGTACATTTAAATAAGAGGAAGGCTCTAAAAACTAAAGATAAAACGGATAAAAAATAAAGAAAAAACATTCATCTAAATAAGAAGAAATAATCCATAAAAACAGAGATAACATCTATCTGGAGTGGAAAAGACGACAAAATAGTAAGATTATAATGGGTATATTAAAAGGTAAGTAACGACAAATAGGGAGAGAAAACTTACTTACTTAAAACCGAGAACTGCGACAAATAAGTAAGATAAAATACCTTCAACTAGCAGAAAGAAGCATTGGAAAGACGACAAAAAAGGAAGTTCTTTGAGGAAAAAGGGCTTTGCGACAAATTAGGAAGATATTTCTTTGAGTGTAGAAGAGCATATAAAGAGTTGTAAATCAGTATGTTTATAAAGGCAATTAAAGCCAAACGGCGACAAAAAAGTGAATTGTTTGGGTTTTATTTAAACGTTTCATACAATATAGAAGAGCTAAAGTACTGTTATACAGAGTAGTTAGTAAGGATGGAGAAAGACATTCTTAAAGTAAATAAGTTCCTAATATGTCGCTTAAAACGAGGCTCAACTTCTATAAAAAATGGGCTCTTTTGGTAGTAAAAAGGGAATAAATCGACAAACAGGGAACAAAAAACTTAAATAAAACTAAGTATTAATTATGAAGAAAGAGACATATTGGGAAGATTGAAAAAACGACAGATAGGGAAGAAGAAAACGAGTAACAAGACAAGAGAAAAGCGACAGGAAAAATAGGAGAATATCGGTTAAGAAAATAATAGGAAGATGCGCAATAGATGATAAAAGAAAGCTGACAAAAAATAAAGTTATCGAGAGAGAAGAGGGTAGGGGAGGGGGGATTTAAATGAAGTAGAGCATAAGATAAAATAAAGCTATCCGATTAAGAACAAAACACTTAGCGCTGAGTTAGTTAGGAATAAACCTATTAGAAGGATTAAAGACCATCGACTATAAGATGAGAAGTAAACCGACAGAAAAACAACAAAGAAAGCATCAAGACTAAAAAAAGAAAGCGAAAGAAGCGGCGGAAAAAACGAACAGCAAGCACAAAGCAAGCGCCCTTCAAGCGATGTTGCGACAAATAGGGAGGGTCGCCCAAAAGCCCTTAGTAAAAGTCATCTCCACACAGGCAAAGATCTTTTTAACCCTTAACTTAAAAACTTCTCATCGAGTTAGATATCGTTAGTTAATCAATTATAAGATATTAGTAAAGGTGTTTTAAGATACTGATATACAATGAGTTGCAAGGTTAACTACCGACAAATTAGTAAGTTAGCGACGACAGATTAGTAAGATGGAGGCGACAGATTGGGAAGTAGCTTGCGACAGATTAGTAGGTAGATGATGGATGTGTTCGACGAATGAGGAGCATTGGTTCGACGTTTAGGGAGCCTCTTGTCGATATTTACGAATAGTTATGACAAAATAAGGAAATTGTTAGTTGTGATAGAGAGGATAGTCGTCTTTTGGATGCGAAAAGCCGTTTTGAGTCGGAGTAAATAGTGAGAACTAATATAAAGGATAATCAGTTATAAAATACTAATTGCTTGATAGTTACAAAAGAAAGCGTTTTTAAGATCGACAATAAGGGAAGATTTTATGTGAAGAGAGTTATGCTAAGATACGACAAAAGTGTAGGCTTTTGAAAAATCTTTACTTGCTTTGGGGATAGGGGAGGGTGATGAGTGAGGCAGATGGGGCTGTTTGGGCAGATAGGGGAGGGTGATGAGTGAGGCAGATGGGGCTGATTGGGTGGATAGGGGAGGGTGATGAGTGAGGCAGATAGGGCTGATTGGGCAGATAGGGGCGGGTGATGAGTGAGGCGAATAGGTCTGATTGGGCAGATAGGGGAGGGTGAGGAGTGGGGCAGATGGGGCTAATTGGGCGGATAGGAGAGGGTGATGAGTGGGGGTGATGGGGCTGATTAGGCAGATAGGGGAGGGTGAGGAGTAGGGGTGATGGGGCTGATTGGGCAGATAGGGGAGGGTGATGAGTGAGACAGATGGGGCTGATAGGGCAGATAGAGAGGCATTGGAAAGTCGCCAAACCAGTGGGTTATCCATCATTTTAAAGGCTGGATTTTGAATTATGAGAATAATTGCTTACTTTTGCCTAATGATAAACAATGCTCATGCCAGTGCTTAGCAATGTGGCAGACAAAGGTTCGCTCTACAACAACCAATGCTTAGCTAGACAACAGCTGCTACTTAGTAATGTGATTGTCCATGTCGAGTGCAACAACTACTGACGATAGGCAAGACGATTGCGAAGGATAGCTTGCACTCTTGCGAGCGGTGGGCAGGAGCGGAGTTATCGCTAGAGATAAGAATAGATATGGAACCATTGGCAGAAAGGATGCGTCCTCGGACGCTGGATGAATACATTGGGCAGGAGCATCTTGTGGGTCAGGGAGCTGTCTTGCGACGTATGATCGACAGCGGTCATATCAGTTCGTTCATCCTCTGGGGACCACCAGGCGTTGGCAAAACCACGCTCGCTCAGATCATTGCCCATCAATTAGAAACACCCTTCTACACGCTCTCGGCGGTGACAAGTGGTGTAAAAGATGTACGCGAGGTGATCGATCGGGCGAAGAGCGGGAGGTTCTTCAATTCGGTTTCCCCGATACTCTTCATCGACGAAATCCATCGATTCTCTAAGTCGCAGCAAGACTCCTTGTTGGGTGCTGTGGAGAGAGGAGTTGTGACGTTGATAGGCGCAACGACGGAGAATCCCTCATTCGAAGTCATCCGCCCACTGCTGTCGCGTTGCCAGTTATATGTGCTGAAATCGTTAGGGAAAGACGACCTACTCCGCCTCGTGCAACGTGCAATTACGGAAGACACGGAGCTGAAGAAACTCTCGATAAAGCTCTCCGAGACGACCGCCCTACTGCGTTATAGCGGTGGTGATGCACGTAAATTGCTCAATATTATCGACCTCCTCGTGAGTGTGCGGGCGTCAGATGAGATTGTTATCACCGACGAACTCGTGGAGAAAGAGCTGCAGGAAAACCCCTTGGCATACGATAAGGACGGTGAGATGCACTATGATCTTGTATCTGCATTCATCAAGTCGATCCGTGGAGGAAACGCCGATGCCGCCCTCTATTGGATGGCTCGGATGATTGAAGGAGGCGAAGATCCACGCTTTATCGCACGCCGAGTAGTGATCAGCGCAGCCGAGGATATCGGACTTGCGAACCCCAATGCTCTGTTATTGGCAAACGCTGCCTTCGATGCAGTCGACCGCATAGGATGGCCAGAGGGGCGCATACCTTTGGCGGAAGCAGTGGTCTATCTCGCTCGTTCCAAGAAGGACAATTCGGCTTATAAAGGTATCAATTCCGCCCTTGAGGAGGTGCGCCGTTCGGGTAATCTACCCGTTCCGTTGCACCTTCGGAATGCACCGACAAAGTTGATGAAAGACCTTGGTTATGGCGATGGATATAAGTATCCTCACGATTACGAGGGGCATTTTGTCGAGCAACAGTATATGCCGGATGAGTTGGAGGGGAGGGAGTTTATACCCGACTAACGGCCTCCCAACAGCCCCACCCAGCCTCCCCGAAAGGGGAGGAGCAGCCTCACACCCTCTCCGAACCAGCGGTCACTGACCGAAGGGAAGTAATGGAGAGGGGAGTAAGGATGGTTGAGGAAGCCTCCCCCGACCCCTCCGAAAGGAGGGGAGTGTTGCTTGGACGTTGGCAGGGGATGGTCGGTCGGAGTGTAACGAGGCTGTACCTCTTTAGCTGGAACAGCAGGACAGCAAACAAAGGGGTGCTCTTTTTAAAACGAAGGGGGCGTTTCTTTGAAGCGAAGAGAGGCTTTCTTCATTGCAAGGAAACGCCTTCGTTGATGGGAATGAAAGCTTCACAGCCTCTCCGAACCAGCGGTCACTGACCAAAGGGAAGTAATGGAGAGGGGCGTGGATAGTATCATTTCCCACAGAACAAACAACTTGTCTACTCGTCAACTATCAACTCGTCAACTTATAAAAAACAAATAATAACAACAAAAAGAGGCACTCTCACAGCCTTACTCATATATCCTTACCAACTCCCGTGAGGCTACATCCCCTCCTTTCGGAGGGGCTTGGGGAGGCTTTCGGAGGGTGAGTTCGGTTTTGGGGAGGCTTCCGATAAACAATAAAAAAGTATGAAACTAGTTATTCTCGACTGCCATGCAGTCAACCCTGGCGACCTCTCATGGGAACCAATAAAGCAACTCGCTGATTGTACGATATACGAAAGAACACGACAGGAAGACGTCGTTGAGCGTGCAAAAGACGCTGACGGAATACTCATCAATAAGGTGAATATCACTGAAGAAGTGCTCCAACAACTGCCTAAACTGAAGTATATTGGAGAGCTGGCAACAGGTTATAATAATATTGACATCGCTGCGGCACGTGCAAGAGGAGTTGTGGTTTGCAATATCCCAGCCTATAGTACCGATAGTGTGGCACAACATGTTTTCGCCTTACTATTGAATGCCGCAACACGAGTAGACCATTACGCCGAGGCTGTCAGACGTGGCGAATGGTGCAAGCAGCAGGACTTCTGCTATTGGGATACGCCTCTGATCGAGCTTGCGGGGAAAACTCTTGGTATTGTCGGACTCGGTCACATCGGTCAGAAAGTGGCGCAGATTGCGCACGCCATGGGTATGGATATCTCGGCATACACCAGTAAGAACAGCACCGACCTACCCGAGTGTATCCGCAAGACAACCCTCGAAGGACTCTTGAGTACGTCTGACGTCATCACCCTCCATTGCCCTCTTACGGCAGAGAATACGCACATGATCAATGCTGAAAGCCTACAGAAAATGCGCCCCGGAACCATCCTTATTAATACAGGACGTGGTGGGCTCATTGACGAACAGGCTGTTGCTGATGCCCTCGAAAGCGGTCATCTCAAAGCCTATTGTGCAGATGTTATGACCGACGAACCGCCTCGGAAGGACAATCCCCTTCTACAACAACCCAAGGCATATATCACTCCGCACGTGGCATGGGCTACTCGTGAGGCACGCGAAAGACTTATGGCTATTGCCGTGGAGAATATCAAGAAATTCATAGAAGGCACTCCGCAAAACTGCGTATGACCTACACTGACCCCCATCTCGTCCGTACCCTCCAGGTGATCTTGGAGTTCCTAGGCACCTTCGCATTCGCCATCTCCGGTATACGGCACGCCGCCCAAAAGCACTTCGATTGGTTCGGAGGCTACGTATGCGGCTTTGCTGTAGCCATCGGAGGCGGTACGATACGTGATGCCATGCTTGGTGTGCGCCCGTTCTGGATGTCGAATATCATGTACGTGTTGGTTACTGGACTTGCACTCTTCCTCGTTATCCTATCGAGGAAATGGATAAAGAGGCTCGATAACGCATGGTTCGTCTTCGATACACTGGGCTTAGCTCTGTTCACCATAGCCGGTATTCAGAAGACCATCGCACTGGGACATAGCTTCTGGGTAGCCGTTATCATGGGGTGTATCACGGGTGTGGCAGGTGGCGTCATACGTGATGTTCTGTTGAATAACATCCCCGTCATCTTTCATAAAGAGATTTACGCCGTGGCTAGTGTGGCAGGTGGTCTCACCTATTGGACGCTCTTCTCACTCGGACTGGGGCTTCCGCTGACGGTGATAGTCACCTTTCTTATGATTTGTGTAATACGCTTTGTTGCAGTAGGTTACCATATTTCGCTACCGACACTACACGATGAAGACGAAAAGAAAACGTAAAAAAGTTGATGAAAAGTTTGGTGGGTTGAAATAAAAGTAATACCTTTGCACTCGCAATTAAGCAATAGCACTATTGTTCTTAACGTTTGCAACCATTTTAATGGTTCCGTAGCTCAACTGAATAGAGCACTTGACTACGGATCAAGAGGTTACAGGTTTGAATCCTGTCGGAATCACAAAGAGGACATCTTAATGGTGTCCTCTTTTTTTTGTGTGCGTGTGCAAAGACAGAGGGGAAGCCTCTCCCCCTTCTACAATCAGCCTCACCCCCTTCCCCTCTCCGAATGGAGAGGGGCGTGAACACTACTAGTAGGATAAAAGAGGATGGTAAGTGGGAATAGAGATAATTGTGTTTTGGAATTTAAAAGTAGCCTCGGGAGAAATACATCCCCTCCTTCGGAGGGGCTTGGGGAGGCTTTTAGTAGAATTAAGGAAACGCCCTTCTCGATTGCAGAAGGGCGTTTCTTCGTTATGAAGAGAGCCTTTCTTCACACCAACGAAACGCCCCCTTTATCTGCAAACAATAGTCTTCACTCCCCTCTCCATTACTTCCCTTCGGTCAGTGACCGTTGGTTCAGAGAGGGGGTGAGGCTTCTTTTCACCTGCTCCCATTAGGTATTCCTCCCCTTGGGGGAGGCTAGGTGGGGTTGGTGAAACAATTTCATCGAATTTAAAGGGGCTTTCGTCGAGTTAATATATGTTTCATATTTTATTAATTTAAGATATCTTTTTTTGCGATTGAACATTCTTTGCACAACATCAAACTAACTTTGTCAGCAAATCACATAGCCCACTTCTCACCCCAGCAAGTGGGCTGGTGATGTTAAAGGAAATGCGCCCCACTTCCCTTCTCCTACCGCTCAACAAGTGGTAACAAGCGTGGGTAAGGCATGAAGCCACACATTATTAATGCTTAAAATAGTACAACTATGGAACATGAAAAGAAGAAAAAAACAATGATGAAACCAATGAAGAAATGGACAGAAGAGGACTTGCAGCGATTGAAGTCCACGATTATTAATGATTTTTACGACCTAATCAATCGTAGTGAGAAGGAGGGTTTGTATTGGAAAGGTGCCACCTGCGACCTGATAGATATGGCACACATGGTGTGGGAGAGTGGAGCTTTATTGCGCCCTGATGGTCGACCGATGGACTTTATCTCTATCGTTCGTAACATCTGTCGGGTACTGCACGTGAGGGTTCCGAGCAATCCCTCTTCAACGGTGATGGCGGTACGGATGCGTAAAAACATACGTGTTGGGCCGCTCTTGGAACGCTACTTGTATGTGATGACTACCATCAATATACAGGATCCCGTGCGGTTAGAAATAGGTAGAAGGAAGCCTTATCAAAGCTAACAACCAGCCTCACCCCCGCCCCCTCTCCGAATGGAGAGGGGAGTAGATACTACTATAAACAAATAAAGGGGGCGTTTCTTCACATCGAAGAGACGCCCTTTTCATTGCAAAGAAACGCCCTCTTCAAATTGAGAAGGGCGTTTCCTTAATTTCAAAATACAATTACCTCTATCCCCCCTTACCACTCTCTTCCATCCTACTAACAGTTTTCACTCCCCTCTCCATTCGGAGAGGGGTTGGGGGAGAGGCTTTTCTTTATTTGCAAATAATAGTCTTCACTCCCCTCTCCATTCGGAGAGGGGTTGGGGGAGAGGCTTTCCTTCATTTGCAAACAATGGTTTTCACTCCCCTCTCCATTCGGAGAGGGGCTGGGGGAGAGGCTGTAGTTGGGCTGGGGGTGAGGCTTTCCTTTATTTGCAAACGCAACTGTTTTATATATAGTTTATGCTTATTTAACAAAAATGGGGGGTAAATAAAGGTTTATTAATACCTTTGCAGCCAATTAATACGCCGTTTTCTATATTAGAACAAAACTATTTAACAAATACAATTAAACCATTTATGAGAAAGAAGAGAACCTATATTCCACCGAGAGTGGTGCAGATTAATTGTGAGTATGAGGGCATGATATGTCATAGTAAGCCAATAACTCCTGATGCAAATAACTCTAGTGAAGAAGATTGGAATCCGAATGAAAACATCGGAGGAGACGATGAACACGGATTTGAATAAACCATTGATAAGACTTAAAAAGATGTTATACAATTTAAAGAGTACAATACAAAGATTGGTTTTGGTGCAGTGATAGCCTTGTTAGTGGCTGTAATAAAATGTAGAAAATGATGCTGCGAGTAATCAAAAAGCAAAAGTTGGAATTGAGATATCGAGTCAGGCTATGATAATCTAGCCCCTCTTCACGTGCTGTAAGTAGTAATACGATAATCAAAAGTCTGTTGTTGATTTTAACGACTGCGGTGCTTCTACCGAACTTGTCCCTGATCAATCAAGTAAAGAACCTGCAACACGTGCCATAACAGGCAATACGCACTATACAATTCGATTCTATGAAGGGTCAACGAGAGTAGGGGAACTAAAGGGAAGGATGAACGGTTCAACCTTTACTCCTGATGCGG
>NZ_AJIN01000052.1:0-2647 GCF_000257925.1 Prevotella sp. oral taxon 306 str. F0472 | reverse complement strand
CACAATTAATATAATCGATTGTCTTATTACAGAACGATTGATACCCTGAATCAATCTTTTAAAATGCTCCCGTGGCACATATCCTAACTCACCCCGTTAGGCACTCCTCCCTTTTTGGGGAGTTGGAGGGGACTTCTACCCTGCCTGCGGTCCACTTTCTTCCTCTTTCTTTTTCTTTTCCTCCTTTTTATTATCTGTCTCTTCTTCTTTCTTCCTCAACGATTCGTAGGAGTTTGCAGCCAATTCTCGTTTCAATTCCGTTCCCGGCGTAAAGACTACACGAGGCTTAATTGTCTCAGTCTTAAAAGCTTTTTCTGTTTCTGCTCCTTTGCTCGACAACGTGACACGCATCGAACCGAAATTACCTAACTGAATGCTAAAACCATCACGGAGGTAATGTGGTAGACAATCAATGAAGTTATACAACACGTTCGACACATCACCACGAGTCAAGGACGAACGCCCCGCAATGTCACGTGCAATATCATCCAAGGACTTATGCCCCACGTTTACCGCATTGGCATAAAACTTCACTTCCTCCCGCTTCTGCGGATTCTTCTTTTGAACTAATTTAAATCTCATGATTCTTAGGTTTTTAAATTATTAAATAACAATTGTTTATCATAGCGTAGGGCAGCACGCTTCCGCAGCTTTCTACTTACTTCTTCATGCTGCCCTATTCTATTTCCTTAATTAATATTCCTCCTCACATCGCTTCATTTTCTCACCCTTTCAGCATTCTCCTCCTGCCAGATACGTATTGCCTTGCTGCCGAATACGTATCTACGTTCTGTCAGATGCGGTGAGCGTTGCCGTTAGATACGTATCTAGCAACTGCGCAATGCGTATTTACGAGTTGCTAGATACGCATCCGCCAGCACGTAGATGCGGTGAGCGCAGCGACGGAATACGCATTCAGCAGAAGCCCTGTCCGTTAGGCACTCCCTCCCCTTTTGGGGAGGGTTGGGGTGGGGCTTCTTGGACTACTGAAGCGCCTCCGTCCTGTACCCGAAATCGCGCGTATGTCTGTCCACGTAGACGCTATTTCCGCCGATGCTCAGGTGGTACGCGATAATACCGTACCTTGGATCTGCACTTGACGACCAATAGCAACCACTGACACCAACAGCGTACTGCTCCCCATCGCTGTAAAAACCCAAACAGGGTAGGTAGAAATAATTACCTGCGTCAGCCGCATCGGGGAGAATATAAGATGCAGGCCAACTACGACTGTTTGCATTTGTTCGCCAATCGGTTCCGTCTACGGCTGTGTTAGGGTTGTATCCGCTTATCTGTGACTTCTTTTTAAACCACGTACCACCTTTATATAAATGACCCATAGTGGTCCATAGTTCGTCTACGTCCCAACAAGGATCGCCCTTTGCAGCGTACCAGGTCATCTCGTTTACGTTAGGAAGACCTGCGCAACTATGGGTAGCGTCGAAGCGACCTGAACCACCGCCCGTGTGGTAGTAACGATGGTTAAGGTCGCTACTGCTCTGGGCGTAATTTGATGAACTGTTACCGTTTAGTGTTGGCTGACCTGTGTTTCCTGCCAAGTGCTTTGTCCATTCGTAACCTTTCCAGTATTGTTCCTCTGCATCCCACATGTAATAATGGTCGCCATCGTAATTCTTTATCTGCAAATCAGCTTCCATGTTTACATATTCATTCTTTGCAAAGGTATGAGAAGGAATAAACTTGGTAATTGTTCCCTCTACGCCCGATGCAACGTCCTTTACCCAGTAACGGATTCTTAAAGTGTGTGTGCCTGGCTTGATAATCATGTAAGAACCATTGGTTGTTAGGTTAGCAGAAGTGTTTGTCAATGGGAAACCATTAACATAAGAACCGCTGCCTTTGGTTGTAAGCACAATCTGTTTTCCGTTACCTGTACCTGTTAATGCGCCTGCACCAGTGTCTGCGGTTGGATCAAGTGTATAGGTTGAGGTAGTTGTAATGTCGTTGTCTGATGTTACTTCTATCTTGGTAAGATAGCAATGCTTTAGTATATCATCGTTTGTATAAGGCTTAAAAACGAGGTAAGCAGCCTTGTGGTCGAGTGCGAACTCAAACTCGTGGCTTGTAGCGTTGCGTGTTGCCTCAGCTATACCACAATCGCCTGATGCGCCGAAGTGAGCGGTGGTGTTAGGCTCTGTTTGGTTTGATTCGCAGAGATGGTACTTTTGTTACCTTCTTACCAGGATAATAAACTCGTATGAAGATTTGGCGTGTATTTACCAGGCATTAAGAACTTAAAGAGCTGTCTTCCGTTGGCGAGTTGCTACTTTGCTTCCAATTCCGCTATCTCCTTTACCCAAATCTTATCGCCTGCTTCCCAATAGAATTTACCATCTGCCTCCATGGTTGTGCGTGTTGCAGGTTCGCCAGTGCTGAATGCGTTAAGCTTTTCTCAGTTGTGTTTTGCGTTCTGTGCTAAATCATCTTGCACAAGAGGCAAAGGCTATGTTAAACCAACACGACAGCCAAAGACGCTAGTCGTGATGAATGAATGTCGTTTCATCGTTTTCTTCATTTTTACTTAGTTCTCTTTGTTAATAACTCTCTGTTAGTCTTCCCAAGCGGAAAAATCGTCTTCGTTCTCATTGTCAGCTCCCTGCCATGCTGGTGCTTGCTTAGCACTGCT
>NZ_AJIN01000051.1:0-32084 GCF_000257925.1 Prevotella sp. oral taxon 306 str. F0472 | reverse complement strand
TGGAAACTAAAGACGCTGCCACCTAAAGTACCTGTTGCCGTGGCTGTACCGTAGTCACCTGAATTGCCAAGGTGATCGGTTGTGTTTGGTGTTGTTTGAGTCTGGGCTGTTGGAATCGTTACTTGGTTGCTACTACTATTCTTGCCGAGATAGTAGACCTTATAATTTGCGCTTCCTCCGAATTTCCCAGGAACTTTGAACTTGAACGAAGCAGAATGTGCGTGAGCTGCATCTACAGCGTTACTAACTTGCATCGTGCCGTCGTCGTCCTTCACGTATATCTTATCGCCCTCTTCCCAATAGAAATTGCCTGTTGCATAATCAATTGAGGTACGGGTCTGTGCTGGTTCGCCTGCTACAAAGGTTGCAAAGCCTTTGCCGTTATCTCCAGTTTTACCATTCTGCACGATGTCTTCGTTGGCACAAGAGACAGCTGTCAGTGCCATACTGAAAAGTGCTGCAAGGGAGAATAAATGTGACTTAAATAATTGCTTTGTTTTCATCATTACTTTTTCTAATTTGTGGTTATAACTCTCGTTTTGTTAGTCTTCCCAAGATGGTGTACTTTGTGTATCGCCGTCTTCTTCTTCGTTTTCTTGCCACATAATTGCAGCTTTTGCACTAGAAGGACCATGACCATGATGTGCTGGGTGATGCTGACCAGGCATGGACGTTTGCATAAAATCAGTGGCTTCGTTGACTTGAATTATTATACACTCTGGTGCAGAATAACTCTTCTTTACTTGCTTTTTTCTCATTACTTCATTGATTAAAATAGTTGTTATTTCGTTCTTATTTTGCTCAAAATCGAGTTCACAAAAGGGCATAAAAAAGCGAACAAAGGAAACTCTTGAAAGTCCTTTGTTTACAGGAGTTACGGCACGCTTCGCGCGCGCGTATGCGAGAAGAAAAAATGTGTTATTAAACGCTAGGTGCGCATATTGTGTGTGTGTGTGTGTGTTAGCAAATTATTTGGATTGACCAAAGATAAAGTGCAAAAAGATGCAAAGAATTCGATAATTCTTTGCAGTACTTCGTTCACTTGATATGTCATTGCTAATTGTTTCACGGCGACAAAGGTAAGAAGAATAAATTAACTAGCCAAATAAAATAGGAAAAAAGAAGTCTCAACAATCGACCCAACCAGCCTCACCCCCTCTCCGAACCAACGGTCACTGACCAACGGGAAGTAATGGAGAGGGGAGTGAATAGTACTGTTTGCAGGGGATTTGTGGGAAATTTGCTGGAGAATTTACAGGAGGATTTATTGGTAATTGGATTGGGGTTAGATAGAAGTTAGATAGAGATATACCAGGTGTTTACTATATAATAAAGGTGGAATCAAGGAATATGTGTCCTATTTGTCTTAAACATCAATGACCATCCCCTCTTGTGATAAGATAGTATTCGGGAAGATAGCTTGAGATTCTTTTAATAGTAACTCCTCATTATTATATCGAGCGGAATAATGACCTAAAAGTAATTTACCAACCTTTGCATCATGTGCTACCTTCGCTGCTTGTTCTGACGTACTATGCCAATAGAGCTTAGCACGATCGGCATCCTTCGCAAGATATGTGCTTTCATGATAAAGTGTATTAACTCCTTGAACTTGCTTAGAAAGTGACTTGATATATCTCGTATCGGAACAATAAGCATAACTACGGGCAGGAGTAGCAGGCGATGTAAGTCGGTCGTTCGGAATAATATCTCCATCAGGAGTGATCCAATCGGCACCATTCTTTATGTTATTAATCTGACTGATTGGGATATGATAGAAATCAATCATATCTCGACGAATATGCGGGAGCGTTTGTTTCTCTCTAAAAAGGAATCCACAACATTCTACTCTATGCTGCAAAGGAATCGTTTCAACTGTCAGACTACGATCTTCATAAATTACTTTCTGTTGAGTTGTATCTAAGCCATGGAATATTACCTCAAACCCTAATCCCTGACAAAAGAAGTCGAGTGTTTGCTGAAGGATAGGCTCAAAAGAAGAAGGAGCATAGATATGTAGAGGTGCGGTGCGCCCTGTCATACCAAATGTAGACAACATTCCTGGTAATCCAAAACAATGATCGCCATGAAGATGACTAATGAATACAGCTATAATTCTAGAGAAATGGATGTGCAACCTACGTAATTGTATCTGCGTTCCTTCTCCACAATCAATCATAAATTGCTTTTCTCTCAGTTCAACAACCTGCGAAGAAGGATAATGTCTCAATGTAGGTAAGGCACTTCCACAGCCTAAAATACGTATAGTAAATGGTTCCATACGGCAATACGAACGAATATGAAAATGCTCGAATCGCTTAACTAATTCTCATTCAAAGAGCTATTACACGACACGAGCATTATAATGTTTTATCAGTTAAATCTTACTTTCCTCTTGTGAAGACAAAAATACCATTGTGATTTTCTAATGATAGTGAGTCAGCACCGAGGTTATCAACGTCAAAGGTATCTTTTGATAATATCAACTTACCATTCCAAATCTTCCATGAAGTCCAAGGACTCTTCTCCGACTGAAGACTAGAACTAACCGTTCCTCCCTCTTTAATCTCGAAGTTACGATCAAGACTTGTCCAATTTCCTAATAGAGAAGTTAGGTTAATGGCAGAACGCATGAAGTTATCGCCATATTCCTTATACCCAATCACAGCAAAGCGATCGCCGTGAATCTTTCCACCTTTCACAACATCGATTGTGTCATCTGGATTTACTAAGAACTCAACCGTATCACCTTTATCCGTAAGTAGGATTAAAGAATTCATACCACCGTCAACCATAGTACCATAAACAGTACTATCGCCCACAGTCAAAGAATCGGTACTACCACTTGCTTGAGCCAATGATGACTTTGCCTTATTATCCTTACAAGCGTAAACAGCAGCAAGGATAATCAATGAAATAACTAAATAAAAACTCCTTTTCATGTGCTTAATATCTTTAGTTCTTATAGTTTCTTTGCTTCTTCCCAATATTGATCCATCTCTGCGAGCGTCAAATCCTTTATAGTGACACCTTTCTCACGCGCTTTCTTTTCGATGTAATCAAATCGTTTTATAAACTTCTGATTCGTATGTTCGAGTGCATTATCGGGGTTTATATGATAGAGACGGGCTGCATTGATAAGCGAAAACATAAAGTCGCCAAACTCTTCGGTTGAACGCTCTTTATCTTCTTTCTGTAGTTCTGCCTTCAATTCGCCTAACTCTTCATAAACCTTGTCCCATACCTGCTCTTTTTCTTCCCAATCAAAGCCCACATTACGAGCCTTGTCTTGTATGCGATAAGCCTTTATAAGACTTGGCAATGATTCTGGAACACCAGAGAGGACAGACTTATTTCCGTCTCTTTCGCGCTGTTTCCGCTGTTCCCAAGTAGATTCAACTTGCGTTGCTGTATTAGGCGCTGCTTGCTGATTATCGCTTGTTTGCAGTTTCAATTCATCTTTATAAACCACCTGTCCATTAGCGTTTACAGCCATATCCGAGCGAGAAACGTCCCATCCTGTCCAGTCAATAAAGTCATGTCTGAACATCAATTTATCCGATTGCGCATTGCAAACATCAGCAACATCAAACTCTTCTTTCTCCTGACCGAGCATTGAATAGAACACAACATGCTCCATAACATCACCCAATTCCTTACAGATATTCTTTGAATCGTTCTTGAGAAGAGCATCAGCTAACTCGAAAGTCTCTTCAATAGTATTAGGACGAAGACTCTCATTGGTTTGTTTTCTATCCCAAGGGCACTCCTTGCGAAGACGTTCCTGGACATCCAACAAACGTGCAAAGGCTTTTAATTTTTCTTCTTTTGTATGCAATGTCTTGATGTTTAAAGTTAAAGATAAACGTTAAAGTACTTGTTTGGAAGTACTAATATCGTTGCAAAGATACGCTTTTTAGGCGGATTTTTTGTACTTTTGCACCGTATTTTAATGATAATAAAGAATAAAAAATATACGAAACAATGGAATTAGCAAGCAAGTATGATCCACAGGTTGTGGAATCAAAATGGTACCAGTATTGGCTGGACAATAAGCTATTTAGTTCTAAACCTGATGGGCGTGAGCCTTATACTGTGGTGATTCCACCACCAAATGTTACAGGTGTGCTTCACATGGGACACATGCTCAACAACACTATTCAGGACATTCTTGTAAGACGTGCCCGCATGGAGGGTAAAAATGCTTGCTGGGTTCCAGGTACTGACCATGCAAGTATCGCCACCGAAGCAAAGGTTGTAAACAAGTTGGCGCAGGAAGGTATCAAAAAGACCGACCTTACTCGTGAACAATTCCTTGAGCATGCGTGGGATTGGACGCATGAGCATGGCGGTATTATCCTGAAACAGTTGCGCCGTTTGGGCTGCTCTTGCGATTGGGATCGTACTGCTTTCACCATGGACGACACCAGAAGTAAGAGTGTTATTAAGGTATTCTGCGACTTATATAATAAAGGTTATATCTATCGTGGCGTGCGAATGGTTAATTGGGACCCACAGGCACAGACCGCTCTGTCGGACGAGGAGGTGATTTATAAGGATGAACACTCTAAACTTTATCACCTTAAATATTATGTTGCTGCTGACGATCAGGCTAAAGTGGAGCGCAAAGATGAGGGCAACGTAATGCACAAAGATGAAAAAGGTTACTACGCCGTGGTTGCAACGACCCGTCCTGAAACAATTATGGGCGATTCGGCTATGTGCATTAATCCAGAAGATGTGAAGAACACATGGCTCAAAGGTTTGCATGTCATCGTACCATTGGTTAACCGCGTAATCCCAGTTATCGAGGATTCATACGTAGATATTCAGTTCGGAACAGGTTGTTTGAAGGTAACTCCTGCACACGATGTCAACGACCATGCGCTCGGTTTGAAGCATGGATTAGAGACAATCGACATCTTCAATGATAACGGAACGATCTCTGAGGCGGCTGGTTTGTATGTAGGTCAAGATAGAATGGACGTGCGCAAGCAGATATCTAAGGACTTAGAGGCGGCTGGTTTGATGGAAAAGGTAGAAGACTATGACAACAAAGTAGGCTTCTCCGAGCGCACCAACGTACCCATTGAGCCGAAACTCTCTACACAATGGTTCCTCAAAATGCAGCACTTTGCCGACATTGCGCTCGCTCCAGTCATGGACGATGAGATAGAATTCTATCCAAAGAAATATAAAAATACCTACCGCCACTGGCTTGAAAACATCAAAGACTGGTGTATCAGTCGCCAACTTTGGTGGGGTCATCGCATCCCTGCTTACTATTTCAAGGACGCAGAAGGTAAGAACGCAACAGTCGTTGCAGAGACCGCAGACGAGGCATTGAAACTCGCAAAAGAGAAGAATCCTAACGTCACTGCAGCCGATTTAGAGCAGGAAAGCGACTGCATGGACACATGGTTCTCCAGTTGGTTATGGCCAATCTCTGTGTTTGATGGCATTAACAACCCCGATAATGAGGAAATAAACTACTACTACCCTACCAGCGATCTCGTGACAGGACCAGACATTATCTTCTTCTGGGTGGCACGAATGATCATGGCAGGCTATGAATATCGTGGCAAATTCCCATTCAAGCACGTTTATTTCACGGGTATTGTGCGCGATAAGCTCGGGCGGAAGATGAGCAAGAGTCTTGGCAATTCGCCTGACCCGATTATGCTTATCGAGAAATATGGTGCCGATGGCGTCCGTATGGGTATGATGCTTTCAGCCCCAGCCGGCAATGATATTCTCTTCGATGAGACGCTCTGTGAGCAAGGACGTAACTTCAATAACAAGATTTGGAATGCCTTCCGCCTCGTACAAGGTTGGCAAACTGCCGATATTGAACAGCCACAAGCAAGCCGAATCGCCGTTGAATGGTTCGATGCCAAACTGAAAGCTGTAAACAAAGAGATGGACGAACAATTCAAGAGCTATCGTATTTCCGAGGCATTGATGACCGTCTATCGCCTCTTCTGGGATGAGTTTTCAAGCTGGTACTTGGAGATGATTAAGCCAGAATATGGCAAACCTATCGACAAAGTGACCTACGAGGCAACGCTCCGTTTCTTCAATTCTCTGTTAAAGATGCTCCACCCCTTCATGCCTTTCATCACCGAAGAGCTATGGCAGCACATCTATGACCGCAAAGACAGCGAGAGCATTATGCGTGACGAACTGAAACTCCCAGCTCCAACCAAGGACGAAGAGCGGTTAATCGAAGACATAGAACAGGTAAAAGCAATCGTCAGCGGTGTCAGAACGGTGCGCAATCAGAAGAATATCGCACCTAAGGTTGAACTCGAACTCAATGCCATTGGGCAAAATAACTACGAGGCATACAACAGCGTAATCCATAAGATGGCGAACTTAAAGACAATCGAAGTGGTGGCAGAGAAGCCCAGCGACGCATCAGGCTTCATGGTCGGAACGGACAGTTTTGCCGTACCTGTTGGCGATTTGATTGATGTTGCAGCCGAAATCGAAAAGCAAGAGAAAGAACTCAACCATCTGGAAGGCTTCCTCGCTGGCATCAAGAAGAAACTATCTAACGAGAATTTTGTTTCTCATGCCCCTGCGGAAGTCATCGAACGTGAGCGCAAAAAGCAAAGCGATTCCGAAGAAAAGATTGCAGCTCTCAAAGCAAGTTTGGAGGAATTGAGGAAAAAGTAAACTAATTTTACCTAACAATATCCGAGTAGGAATTAGGCTTATTAGCGAATAGCAGGCTTAATTCCTACTCTCTTTTTTTGTCATTCTGCACATGAAAATCACCCGTTTTTAGCCCCTTTTATGCACCTTTGTAAATCATTGATTATCAATACAATACAAAACCAATAATAAATTCAGAAAAAACGTATATACATTTTGATGAAAACATATATACGTTTTATCGAAAATGTATATACGTTTTTAGTAAATCCAATATACGATTTCTTAGAAATGAATATACGATCACTCAAAATTAAATATTGGTTTCTGAAAAATGGATCACAAAACAAGATAAAATTATATGTATCCTTTGCCTATTTATTCAAATAATTTCATTATATTTGCGGCATACAATCTGAGTGTAAGTACTGTGAAGTGTGCAGATACCCCACTCTAATTTATTTAAAACACATTAAAAAACCATTTAGCTTATGGATTTCTCATTAACAAAGCGCAAGGTTAGTATTGGCGAAAAGAAAAATCAGGAAGTCTTCGTTGCTCACCCTGTTTGTCAGAAACATCACATCACTTTTGATGAACTATGTGATCGCATGGCGGACGATTCAACCGTTGGTCAAGCTGACATTGCGGCTGTATTCTATCGTTTCCGCAAAGTGTTAAACGAACTTTGTTCGCATGGTTTTATTGTTGATGGCGGACCTATCGGCACATTCCGCCCAACATTTACCTCGAAAGCTGTGCTCAAAGAAGAGGATTTCAGGCCTTCGGAATGTATTTCCAAAACACAAATTCTCTTCACTCCAACCGCCGATTTCCGAAGACTCAAGGATGTAGAGTTTTTCCGCGTAGCTGCGCAGGAGAAACCTAAAAGCAAGAAGAAGAAGAAAGAGGAGAAGAACGAGCACGAAGAGAATGGACCAGTAGTTGGCTAAATCTCATTCCCTAGACACAAGACGCCACGAGCAATTTGCCCGTGGCGTCTTTATTTTTGGGAAAAGGTAGTCTATTGATTTCTCAAACAGCCTCATCACTTGATGATATTACAGCAGAAAACAAAATTATCCCCCGATTCACATCGAGGGATAACAACAACACAAACACAAAATAAAGCAGGATTCCCTGCAATTAATTGTATATGAAAATTCTAATTAATTAATTCAGTATCTTTTTTTTAATTACATCACTCCATCTGTTCTTAGCTTCTCTTGCCATTTCCAGGCAGATGCAAGAACATCAGATAAAGGGGTATCTGCTTTCCAACCCAATATAGTATTAGCCTTGGTGCAATCTCCCCAAATCTTCTCAATATCCCCTTCACGACGCGGACCAAACTTCCAATTCACCTTTACGCCCGTAGCTTTCTCGAAGGTTTCAACAATCTCACGAGTGGTATTGCCGTGACCAGTACCAATGTTGAAATATTCAATATTATCTGATTTATTATCTAAGATACGCTTCATCGCCGCAACATGCGCCTTAGCTAAATCAACAACATAGATATAATCGCGGATACATGTGCCATCAGGTGTATTATAATCGTTACCGAAGATGGTTAATTCTTTTCTGATACCCATCGCTGTTTGCGTAACGAATGGAATCAAGTTGTTAGGAACGCCGTTAGGTAATTCACCAATCAATGCTGAAGGATGCGCTCCAATTGGATTGAAATAACGCAAAACAATACTCTTGATGTTTGCTCCGCTATGGATGTAGTCAAGGATTATTTGCTCATTAATCTCCTTTGTATTGCCATAAGGTGAGGTAGCTTTCTGATGAGGCGCATTTTCTGTCACTGGCAAATTCTCTGGATTTGGCTGACCATATACGGTGCAAGAACTAGAGAAAATAATTCCTTCAACGCCATATTCAGGCATTAATTCAAGTAAATTAACCAGTGAAACAATATTATTTCTGTAGTACATTAATGGTTTCTGTACGCTCTCCCCTACTGCTTTTGAGGCAGCAAAGTGGATAATACCTTCAATCTTAGGATACTTACGGAATACATTTTCTGTTGCTTCGCGATCACGAAGGTCTACCTGTTCAAAAGCAGGACGCACACCCGTTATCTTTTCAATACCATCTAATACCTCAATCTTAGAATTAGATAAGTCATCTACTATAACGACATCATAACCAGCTTCTATCAGTTCAACACTTGTATGAGAACCAATGAAACCAGTACCACCTGTAACAAGAATTGTTTGTTTCATTTGCTTTTTAAGATTACCTTCTATTTAGGTTAATAAAACCATAAGTTTCGTTGCAAAGATAACGCTTTTTTCATTATCAACAAAAAAAGAACGTAAAAAAAACGACGAGATAATATAAAACAGAAAACTTTTTGTATATTTGCCTCCATAATAAATAAATATCATACCAACGATGAAAGTAGCCGAACAGACTCAGCAACAAATTGAACGTTTCTTAAAGAAAATCGCACAGAAATTCACAGCAAGTGATTGTAACCTGTCTATGACTGATCTCCATTTACGCGCTTCTCAAGATAGTGGCGACCTGATGGCATTTGATGATAATGATAACGAAATTACTCGTTGTGTTATCGAAGAATGGATTGATAATAAGAGCGATAACTTTTATCCAGAAATAGCGTTAGTACTGCGTTCTGAGATGAATCGTGTTAAAGATATAATAGAGAATCTTTCTATTATGAAGCCTTATAGCTTCGTGCTAGAAGATGATGATAAGAATTGTATAACGGAATTGTATCTTGTTGATGATGATTTAGGAATCATTGGTGGTGATCTTATGCAAGGACTAGACAAGGATTTAGATAGTTTCCTTCAAAATATTTTGGAAGAAGACGCATGAGACAGCTGCTCCTTACATTCTATTGCCTCTTATTATCATTCTTTCCTATAAGTATCTCCGCACAGAGACACGAGATTATCGATAATAATATTCGGTCATTGCAGGTCGTTGCTAATCAGAACTGGCTAACATTACCTATAATGTATCTAAACGGCGGCAAGATTAGTATTGATTTTGATGATCTTACGCATACTTATCGACGAATGACTTATAGTATAGAACATTGTGAAGCTGACTGGAAAACATCAGAAAATCTTTTTGATAGTGATATTGCAGATGGCTTTCTCAATGATAATTTAATAGACGATGTAAAAGAGTCTACCTTAACTAACACCTTATACACACATTATCATCTAGAAATTCCAAACAAGGATTGTCAACCAAAGATTTCAGGTAATTACAGATTAACGGTCTTTGATGATAACAAAAAGCCTTTGTTGACTGCGTGCTTTATGCTTATTGAGCCTGCCGAAAACGCAATGGGCGTTAAACTGAGTGTGACAACTCAAACGGATGCTACGATTAATGATGCAAATCAGCAGATTGAAATGGCTGTAAATTATGGGAATTACATTGTTTCTAATCCACAACAACAAATTAAAACGGTTGTATTACAAAATCGTAACTGGCTAGATGCTAGATGGAATAGTAAACCACAATATGTAATGAATAATGGTTTACAATGGATACATGATAAGGACTATATATTCTGGGGAGGCAACGAATATCGTAAATTTGAACTTCTATCGACCGATGTGGCTTCAATGGGCATAGATCATGTAGCTTGGGATGGTAGTAATTTCCATGCTTATCCTTTTATCACAACACCATTATTAAATTATATCTACGAAGAGGATGCTGATGGTGCTTTCCTTATCCGTAATTCAAATAATATAGAAAGCAATACAACAAGTGACTATGTTATCACGCATTTCCAACTAAATGTACCAGAACCAGCTCCTTATCATATCTTTTTAAATAGTGATTGGACGTATAGTCGCTTATTGCCGCAATATGAAATGACCTATAACCCTACGAAGAAATGCTATGAAGCCGCCTTACCTTTGAAGTTGGGTTATTACAATTATCAATTCATAGCAGTAAATAATCAAGGAGAGTTAGTGCCCTTTACCATTGATAAGAGTCATTATCAAACAGAGAATAGCTATCAAGCTCTTATTTATTTCCGCCCACAAGGTGGAAGAACAGATAAACTTGTAGGTTATGATAATATTAGATTCACAAAGAGATAAACTTAGCAATGTAAGGCTTCGATATAAAGCATTGCACTATATATCCATCTCATTATCTTCTTTCTTTGCATTTGTATCACGAATAACTTTCGCAATAGCTTCCTCATATCCAGTAAGCGCAGCAAAAGGCGCAAATTGTGCAGCCCGGTTATAAAGACTCATCCGTGGATGTCGTTTAGAGACATGATGAGGGAGATTGATTATGTCATCATACTTATCTGTCATGCTTTATGTCCTCCAATTTGTTTATTACGTTCACGTGCCGTAGAACCTTCTTCAAAATTTAATCCTCGCAATAGTGAATTCTTACCAAAACGCTGTTTGATGTTTAATATCGTTTCTTGCATTCTCCGTTCACGTGCTAGTTCTTTCCTTTCTTTTTCACGCTTCTTTATTGAGGCATCATTATCTGCAAAAAGATCCAACTCAACAGGTTTTGGAGCTCTATTATTGATAAATTCTTCTCGAAGTACATGATTCAATGAAATATTTACTCGTCTAATAAGCAATCTTCTATCAACAATCTCTTCATAAAGCTTTAAAATTGTTTGAGTCATTATATGTGAAGAAGAAGTAAAATGAGGAAAAGTAGCGGAACCATGAGCATGTTTAGGCACTTTACGTCCATACCAATCTTTAGATATCGGACCAGTATAATCATTTACCTTCGTTGATATCAAACTATCTTTATCATATCCAACATAAAGAACAAGTTGATCTGCAACACAACGTTTCTCAACTAAATCTAAAGACAAGGCATCAACCATCTCTTGTACAACAACTTTTGCTTTCTGGAAAGTATAAGCTTCATGTAATACTTGCCCACTACTCATAGAATTACATTCTGGGCGATAAGCTTTCACCATTTCCATTGTACATGGTTCCCAGCCCCAAGCATGATCTATCAATAATTCTGCATTAACGCCAAAGAGCTTATAAAACAATTCTTCTTGTTCAAGAGACCTACGAGCTATCTTGCCCATAGTGTCAATTCCATAAGCATATAATTGTTGGGCAATACCATGCCCTACACGCCAAAAGTCTGTAAGTGGTTTATGATTCCATAGACTTTTACGATAACTATGCTCATCTAATTCAGCAATTCTAACTCCATCCTTATCAGCTGGTATATGCTTTGCCACGATATCCATCGCCACCTTACAAAGATACAAGTTAGTTCCTATACCTGCTGTAGCTGTTATCCCTGTCTCACGAAGAACATCACGAATCATCTTCATGGCAAAATCATGAGAAGATAGTTTAGAACTATAAAGATAAGGTGTAGCATCTATAAACACCTCATCTATCGAATACACATGTATATCCTCTGGTGCTACATATCGCAAATAGATACTATATATCTTGGCACTATGTTGAATGTAATGCGCCATTCTTGGGACTGCCGTGATATAATCAACTTCCCAATCCTTATGCTGTTCTAAATCAATTGCATTGGAAGACTTACCAGTAAAGCTTCCTTCTAACAATTCTTCCTTTCGTTTATTATTGACTTCGCGCAAACGTTGAACAACCTCAAATAAACGTGCACGCCCTGGTAAACCATAAGATTTAAGAGAAGGTGATACAGCTAAACAAATTGTCTTTTCCGTTCTACTGACATCAGCGACGACAAGATTAGTTGTCAAAGGATTCAAGCCACGCTCAACACACTCCACACTGGCATAGAACGATTTCAGATCTATGGCAATATAAGTCTTTGAATGTGGAACACATGATGTCTGCACTAGAAGTAATCCTGAATGTAATAAAGAATCTATCTATTGATAATCTTTTGTAGTATAAGTTGCATCAAACAATACTTCTGAAGGCTTCTTTTCAGAATGGTAGGTATATTGGAAGTTAAAGCCTGCATCTTTATAAGCTTTCGTTCCTGCATCTGATCTTAAACCTTCTTTCAAGGCTTGTCGTAATTTACCTTGTTGTTTATCAATAACCAATCTATTATCAGCTGTACCAACAAGCGTATTATAATAATGAATGGTTCGAGTAGTCGATTCAAAGACCATACTATCCAACCGTACATTATCTACTACTGGAGTTGGACATTTTTTCTCTGTATATTCTTTACATTCCTGAGTTGCTCTATCTTCTAAGCTCCTATGACAAGAAGAACAAAGTGCCACCATTAAAGCAAAATAGAATAAACGCTTCATAATTAATTCTTTTATTATTATTTCATTGGAATATATCATAAAGTAGATTCCCAATGAGCTTAATTCTCTATCAAATATTCTTTGCAAAGATAACAAAAAATAGCTAATTTCCTAATTCATCATTCCACATTCTCAGAATTTATGATTATATTTGCATCTCAAATTATAGAACGAACTGATGGATCATATAAGAAATTTCTGCATTATTGCCCACATTGACCATGGTAAATCAACTTTGGCCGATCGTCTTCTTGAATACACCCAAACAATCAAGATTACTGAAGGGCAGATGCTTGACGACATGGATTTGGAGCGTGAGCGTGGCATCACGATTAAGAGTCATGCCATTCAAATGGAATATACTTTCGATAAGGAAAAATATGTATTAAACCTTATTGATACTCCAGGACACGTCGACTTCTCTTATGAAGTATCACGTAGTATTGCTGCTTGCGAAGGGGCTTTACTCATTGTTGATGCGACTCAGGGTGTACAGGCTCAGACAATATCAAATCTTTATATGGCCATTGATCACAATCTAGAGATTATCCCTGTCATCAACAAGATTGACATGCCTAACGCAATGCCAGAAGAAGTTGAAGATGAGATTGTCGACTTGATTGGTTGTGATCCTGAAGATATTATTCGTGCTAGTGGTAAGACAGGCGAGGGAGTCCCAGAGATACTTGAGGCTATTGTAAAGCGCATTCCTGCACCAAAAGGAGATGTGAAAGCCCCTCTACAAGCACTTATATTCGACTCTATTTTCAACTCCTTCCGTGGTATTATTACCCTTTGCAAGGTCGACAATGGTGTCATAAAGAAAGGCGATAAAGTAAAGTTCGTTCAAACAGGGATGGAATATACTGCAGACGAAGTGGGTGTATTGAAAATGGATATGGTACCCACCAAACAACTTTCGACAGGTGAAGTGGGTTATATTATATCTGGCATAAAAAATGCAACAGAGGTAAAGGTCGGTGACACTGTTACTCACATTGATGCTCCTTGCAAGCATGCTATCGAAGGATTCCAAGAAGTAAAGCCAATGGTTTTTGCTGGTGTCTACCCTATTGATCCAAACGATTATGAGAATCTTCGTGCCTCTCTAGAGAAATTACAACTTAACGATGCCTCACTAACATTCCAACCAGAAAGCTCACAGGCTCTAGGATTTGGATTCCGTTGTGGATTCCTCGGTCTATTACACATGGAGATTGTGCAGGAACGATTAGATCGTGAATTTAATATGGACGTCATTACCACAGTTCCGAATGTTAGCTACATGGTTTATGACAAGCAGGGCAACGAGAAGGAAGTTCATAATCCTTCTGGTTTGCCAGATCAAACCATGATTGACCATATTGAAGAACCTTTTATAAAGGCTTCTATCATCACTTCAAGCGACTATATTGGTCCTATCATGACTTTGTGCCTTGATAAACGTGGTGAATTAGTAAGTCAGAACTATGTAAGTGGTAATCGTCTTGAACTAATCTTCATGATTCCTCTTGGTGAGATTGTGATTGATTTTTATGACAAATTGAAGAGTATTTCAAAAGGTTATGCCTCGTTTGATTATCATATAGATTCTTTCCGCCCATCCAAACTAGCAAAGCTTGATATTCTTTTAAATGGAGAGCCTGTAGATGCTCTTTCTACATTAACACATGAGAGTAACGCAGTCACATTCGGGAGAAGAATGTGTGAGAAACTAAAGGATCTGATTCCTCGCCAACAGTTCGATATTGCAATACAAGCTGCTATCGGGGCTAAGATTGTCGCAAGAGAGACTGTTAAGCAGGTACGAAAGGACGTTACCGCTAAATGTTATGGAGGCGATATTAGCCGTAAGCGCAAACTTTTGGAGAAACAGAAGAAAGGTAAGAAACGTATGAAACAGATTGGGAATGTACAGGTTCCACAAAAAGCATTCCTTGCTGTATTGAAATTAGACTAAAGGATAAGAAAAAGAAAGGATAGGAAAAATGAAAGAATTATCAAATGATACTAGAGATATTGCACGTGAATTAGCACGCAAATATAGTACTATGACTCACGAGGAATTAGATGTCCTCGAGAGTATCCTAGTACCAATGAAATTCAGCAAAGGGCAGATGATTCTCAATGAAGGAGAAGTATGCAAGCACTTTTATTATATAGAAAAAGGACTCGTACGTCAGTTCTATTTTAAGAATGGTAAAGAGATAACAGAGCACCTTGGAGAAGATCATGGTGTTATAATGTGTATCGAAAGTCTCTTTCAAGAAGAACCAACGAAATTACAGGTGGAGGCATTGGAACCAACACTTATTTATGCTCTCCCTAAACAGAGACTAGAACAAGTAGCTTTACACAATGTAAACATACAGATTCTGTATCGTAAAATCCTTGAAGAGAGTCTAATCATTTCACAGATACACGCAGACCTTGTTCGATTTGAAACCGCACAAGCTCGATACAAGAGAATGTGCAAATTAAATCCACAAGTCGTACTTCGAGCACCGCTCGTTTACATTGCAAGTTATTTACAGATGACACCAGAGACACTAAGCCGTGTACGTTCGTCTACACTGCTCGATGATTAAACGAGCTTTATTACAAAGTAGATAGAATATTCGTTTTTGTCATGTCGTAAATTAAATCTTATAACAATAGATTCATAATTTACAGCATGACAAAAATCGTTTTAGAGCTTAGCCAGTATATCATGTGGGGTCTCCACAAACAAGGTTGCCCCATGTTCTATCAAAAATTCTTTATCTCGGAAGCCCCAAAGAACACTAATACAAGGCAATCCACTATTCTTTGCCGTCATAACATCCACATCACTATCACCGATATAAACCGCCCCGTCTTTAGATGCACCTAACTGACGAAGTGCTTCGAGAACTGTATCTGGAGCTGGTTTCTTACGAATATTCTCTCGTTCCCCAATAGCTACTTCTATCGTGTCAGCAAAGAAATGATGAGCAAGATCCTGTGTAGCTGCATAAAACTTGTTACTTACTATAGCAAGTTTCTTTCCACGCTGTTTTAACTCTGCAAGAAGTTCCAATACACCATCATAAGGACGAGTCCTATCCAGATTGTGCTTCAAATAGTGCTCACGAAACTTTGCATACACTTCTTCAAAGCGAGGGTTATGCAGACCATCAGGAATAGCACGCTCCATCAGAAGTTTAACCCCATTACCAACAAACATACGAACCTCTTCCAATGTCCTTTCTGGCATACCAGCCCATCGCAATGCATAATTCGTACTTGCTGCTAAATCATCTAAACTACTTAACAGCGTACCATCTAAATCGAAAATGTAAGTATCAAAATCCTTCATTATCCCTTGTTTTACGATGGGCAAAATTACGCAATAATAGAGAAAACAGACTATCTTTTCTCTTAAATTTCAAAAAAAGTATCGATCTATATCACATACAACAACACTTTTAATGGAGAATTATGTAACTTTGCAACATTGATAATTAAGCATAACAAGATGGCAAACAAATCGAAGAATAACAAGAAATCGAAAAAGAAATTGGTACTCACAACTATTGCTGTTGTACTAATCGGTATCATTTACTTTCTTTTCTTTGCAGGAATGTCGAGAACAGGGAAAGAGCAATATATTCTGATTGATCAGAATGATAACGCTGATTCCGTCTACACTAAGCTGCAACCACTCTCTACTCCACAAGCCTTTTGGGTATTCAAACAGTTAGCTAAAATCACTGGCTATGGTGATAATATCCGGACAGGTAGGTTTGCTGTAGGTTCAGCTGGTTCACTTCAAACATTCAGACATATAAGAAACGGCTTGCAAGCTCCTGTCAAACTAACTATTAAACCAGTTAGAACGCTTAATGACTTAGCTAAAGAGATAAGCAGTAAAATGATGTTTACACGTAGTGAACTACTTGCACGACTAACCTCACCTGCCACATGTAAGAAATATGGATTCACACCTGAAACAATTCCAGCAATGTTTATCCCAAACACATACGACTTCTATTGGGACACATCAGTAGACAAGTTTCTAGACAAGATGTCTGAAGAAAATAAAAAGTTCTGGACATTTGAACGGAAAGAAAAAGCGAAAGCCGCAGGTCTAACGCAGAGCGAAGTAATTACACTCGCAAGTATCGTTGACGAAGAGACATCAAATGTTGCAGAAATGCCAAAAATCGCTGGTATGTATATCAATCGTCTGCACATCAATATGCCACTACAAGCTGACCCAACAATAAAGTTTGCCACTAAAAACTTTACGGCACATCGCATATACCAAAAGTGGCTTACCATTGATAATCCCTACAACACATATAAGTATCGTGGCTTACCACCTGGCCCAATCCGCATACCTTCTGTTGCAGCCATTGACGCTGTTTTGAATTATGTACATCATGACTACATTTATATGTGTGCAAAAGAAGACTTTAGCGGAACGCATAACTTCGCAAAGACTTATCAAGAGCATCAAGAGAATGCTACAAAATATGCCAAAGCTCTCAATGAGCGTGGAATAAAATAACGCAACAATTAGCTATACATAATTTCAACTTCTGAAACGCCAGCTATCTGGTTTTTCAGAAGTTTTTTTAATTCCCTAGTATAAGCTTTCATACACAAATAGAGATGCACCTCGAATCCCGTGTATGACAATATATACTTTCGTCATTGACAATATATACTTTCGTGCCCCACAAGATGTACTTTCGTGCCCCACGAAATGTACTTTCGTCAAAGGCAATCGAAAATGAAGAAGAAGATGCAGGTTGATGGGCTTTTATATTCTTGAACTCTATCAACTAAGAAGCGCATAAAATTCTTCGCGAAGAAAATCAAAATTGTTCGCGAAGAATATTGAAATTGTTCGCGAAGAATAATAACCCTATCTTAGTTCATTATATAAATTCCTGATTCAGGTTGATAACCTTGGATAATTATCCTTAGTAAAAGTTGACTTATACAAACACTAAAACTAATAATAGTCAACCTGTCACTAGCTATCCACAATCATTCTAATTGTGAAGTCTTAACCTATCAAAGAATAAGAGAGAACAAAAGGTTAAAGCACAATGAATTTTAACCGAGAAATAATGAATAGAAGGACATGGCAAAAGAAAAAGGGAAGACGTAAAATCATCTTTTACATCTTCCCTTTTTACTTATATTCTTTTCTTAGTCCCCCTTCTTTCAGTTCCCCACTACGTGCATATCCACAAGGATATTGTTGTATCTGATCCCCTCCCTGCGTGGGAAGGAGTTGGAAAGAGCCAGTTGGGTGACCTTCTATATTACTGTCCTACATAAATTGGACGAATGCTATACATGAAATATTTAGCAAGCATTGCCGAACTTGTTTTTCCAGGAGAAACCTGTATCTGGGCAGCGTTGGTCATATATTGAGGTTGGAAGGCACTTGCCTGTGTTCCATTAGGATTACTTGTAGAAGTCCAGTAACCACCTTGGCTTCCTACCTTATCAAGGTAACCAGTATAATCACCATATACACCTGCCATTGGGAAGAATAGTCTTATCGTTAAAATAATAAATCAGTTACACTTTTAACTATAAAATAACATTTCAAAATGGTTACTTGCTTGTATCACATGTTCTATACACTCTCAAACAATAGCCAAATATTCAATAATGTAACAATGCCTGCCAATGAATACAAGAAGATCATATTGATTTTGCTATTAGCATATTTACCCATGACGCGCTTAGAAGATGTTAAGCCCACTTGCAAGAAAACTGTAAAAGGAAGTTGCACAGATAGGAACATCTGCGAGATGATTAGTCCTTTAAAAGGATCGCCAATAAAGAATATTATCAAAAGAGCTAAGCCTAATGACAAAACGATTCCTAAGATAGAGTGTGTATCTTTTGCATTATATGACTCACCAAACAAGCCAGAAAAGATACTACCTGCAGCCATTCCACTTGTAATTGTGCTAGAGATTCCAGCCAATAACAAGGCTATAGCAAAGATATTTGCTGCATTATTACCTAATAGGGGCTGTAACATGGCTTGTGCTTGAGAGAGTTCTTCTACATGCTGACCATGTGAAAAGAAGGTTGTCGCCGCTAATAAAATCATAGCTGAATTGATTGCCCAACCTATTATCATCGAAAATAAGGTGTCAACAAACTCATACTTTAACATGTGCTGAATGCGCTCGTCACCTTTTAAATGTATCTCACGGCTCTGAACAATCTCAGAATGGAGAAAAAGATTATGAGGCATTACAACGGCTCCCAATACGCTCATAATAATTAAGAGGGATCCTTGAGGAACAGTTGGCACAAAAGCTCCTTCGATTGCTGACGGCCAATGAATGTCAACCAAGAACAACTCATAAATAAATGAAAGTCCAATCATTGATACAAAACCAATAATGGCACGTTCCATCTTCTTGTAGCTATTTGTAAAGAGCATGATAAGAACAGCCACAGTAGTAAGTACGGAACCTGTTGGAATACTCATTCCGAATAACATCTGCAAAGCAATTGCTCCACCTAGTATTTCAGCAAGCGATGTCGATATACTAGCAAGAATCGCACTAATAATAATAGGTCGCCCCACCCATTTTGGAGCATACTTCACAGCAGCTTCGCTCAAACATAAACCCGTCACAATGCCCAAGTGCGCAACATTATGCTGTAATGCTATCAACATAATAGTTGATAAGGTAACAACCCACAATAAGGCATAACCATATTCCGATCCTGCTGCAAAGTTACTTGCCCAGTTTCCTGGATCAATAAATCCAACGGTAACTAATAGCCCAGGTCCTATATATTTAAAAATATCCAAGGCACCCAATACATGTGGGTGATCCTTTCGCCTCAAGTCCTTAAAAAAATTCTTCATAATTAATAAGTTTCTTGCAAAGTTACATTATCTATACGAGAAAACACAACTTACAAGAAAAGATTTCTTTTTAAATTACACGTAACATACATATAATAAAGAACTTTCCAACTATAAACTATCAAAAACATCATTTTTGATAAAAGAATTTCTTAGTAATCATCTATGCTTATTAAACTGAGAAACCATCATTTCATACAAAGAACTATCACCTTTAGAACAATGATAAAATAAAAATGCCTAACGCTTCACAGCGACAGGCATTCAATCTCAATAGGTATTAGTTTCTTTAAGGTAAAAAGATTGTATTCAGGATAACGATTGCAAAGATAAGGTATTTTTTTTTCTCTCGCAAACTTTTCCACAACTATTTTTATTATAAAATATTATTTTTTTTATTACATATCAGATAATTAACACAAGGTATTAATAATTTTCTATATACAATCAAAGAGCATAACGACAAAATGGACATTTGTATCGAACAATATAAATAAATGCTTATTTCAACTTTATTAAATTCTAGGAAACATTATCATAAACAAGAAAAAATAAGTAACTTTGCAACTAAATAATAAACAAGAAAATATGACTACGATAGAGAATAACACCAATGAAGAGAAGCGAAGTTTAAGCTTTGTAGAACAACTGGTAGAGGAAGATCTTGCAGAAGGTAAGAACGGAGGACGTATTCAAACACGTTTCCCGCCAGAGCCAAACGGCTATCTCCACATAGGACACGCAAAAGCTATTTGCATGGATTTTGGTGTTGCAGAACATTATAATGGTGTTTGTAATCTTCGTTTTGATGATACCAATCCAAGTAAAGAGAATAATGAATATGTAGAGAATATCCTCCATGATATTAGTTGGCTTGGATTCAAATGGGGCAATATCTATTATGCAAGTGACTACTTTGAGAAACTTTGGGACTTTGCCATCTGGATGATAAAAAAAGGTTTAGCATACGTAGACGAACAAACAGCTGAGCAGATTGCAGAACAGAAGGGAACGCCTACTACTCCAGGAACAGCATCTCCTTATCGAGATCGCCCAATTGAGGAGAATCTTGCCCTATTCGAAAAGATGAATACCCCAGAAGCTGTAGAAGGAAGTATGGTGTTACGTGCTAAGTTAGATATGGCTAACCCTAACATGCACTTCCGTGATCCTATCATCTATCGAATCATTCAGATACCACATCACAGAACTGGTACAAAATGGCATTGCTATCCAATGTATGATTTTGCACATGGCCAGAGTGATTACTTCGAAGGTGTCACCCACTCTATCTGTACACTTGAGTTTGTACCACATCGCCCACTCTATGATAGGTTTGTAGACTTCCTCAAAGAATGTGACGGAACGGCAGACAATCTACATGACAATCGTCCAAGGCAGATTGAGTTTAACCGCTTAAACCTTACATATACCGTAATGTCTAAGCGCAAACTCCATACACTTGTAGACGAACATCTCGTCAATGGTTGGGATGATCCACGTATGCCTACCCTATGCGGTATGCGCCGTCGTGGCTATTCTCCAGAGTCAATCCGCAATTTTATCGATTCTATTGGCTATACTAAGTTTGATGCGCTCAATGACGTTGCCTTATTGGAAGCGGCTGTACGCGATGATTTAAATAAGAAAGCTACACGTGTTAGTGCGGTTCTTGATCCTGTTAAACTTGTCATTACCAACTATCCAGAAGATAAGACCGAGGAGATGGAGGCTATTAACAATCCAGAGAATGAGGCAGATGGTAAACATACTATCACATTCTCTAAGAATCTTTGGATAGAGCGTGCAGACTTCATGGAAGATGCTCCGAAGAAATTCTTCCGTATGACTCCTGGTAAGGAAGTACGTTTAAAGAACGCTTATATTATTAAATGTACAGGTTGTACAAAGGATGCTGAAGGTAATATTATTGAGATTCAGGCAGAATATGATGAGAATAGCAAGAGCGGTATGCCTGGTTCTGATCGTAAAGTAAAGGGAACTCTCCATTGGGTAAGCGCAGACCACTGCTTAAAGGCTGAGGTTCGTGAGTACGATCGTCTCTTCAACGTAGAGAATCCATCAGCTGACGAGCGTGACTTCCGCGAATTATTAAATCCTCAAAGTCTATCAGTACGCACTGAATGCTATGTAGAAAAGTTCCTTGCAGAGAAGAAACCTGGAGATTATCTCCAGTTCCAACGCACAGGTTACTTTATGCTTGATCCAGATTCTACTACAGACCACCTTGTATTCAACAAGACTGTAGGGCTAAAAGATACCTGGACCAAGAAGGCAAAAGCATAACACTCATTAGAAAGTAATTTGGATATATATTATCAAAGCAAAAAGTTCAAACGACTTCTTCAAAGATATGAAGAGTTGCGAGACAATAACATCAGTGAGTTCCTTGATTCCGAGGATCTCACTGATGTTGCTGAATATTATTATTCCATTGGACAAGATGAAAAAGCACTAGAGACTGCTAATTACACGAATCACCTTTATCCCACAGCGACTGCACCATTAGCATTTAAAGCGAGAATGGCTCTACTCACTTACAACAACCCAACACTTGCAAATGAAATTGCAGAAACAATCGTCGATAAGAGTGATTTAGACTATCTCTATCTAAAAGCTGAAATTATGATTGCGGATAATCAGGTGAGCAAAGCCGACCAATATCTACAAGAGCAATATGATAATGTAATAGACGAGGATGACCATGAGGAGTTTGCAATAGATGCGGCGGCTCTTTTCGCTGATTATGAAGAGATTGATTATGCTGAGAAATGGCTGAATCAATCTACTATGATTAACGAAGATGAATACAAAGAGATTAAAGTTCGTATTCTTAAAGGGCAAGGCAAATATGAAGCTAGCGAAACCCTTATTAACGAACTCATCGACGGCAATCCTTATTCTTGTGCGTATTGGAATCAACTCACCCAAATACAATTCCTGCGCAATGATGTTCAGGGAGCCATTACATCCAGCGAATACGCACTAGCTATAAATCCTAATGATGAAGAGGCCTTACTTAACAAAGCAAATGGACTTTTCTCTCTGGATAATTTTGTTGAATCACTGAAATATTACCAACAATATCGGCAGACTTGTCACCATGTTGACTTCAGTATTATTGATGTCACCATTGGTCATCTCTATCTGATTCTTGGTCACCCTAAGGAAGCATTAGACTTCTATTTCCAATCTATAACCGAATCAGAAAATAAAGATCAGGCACTTATCAATGTGGCTATCTCAATATTTGATAATGGATACTTTGAGTTAACTTATCGTATTCTTATTAATTATTTACCAAACGCAGCGAAGGATTGGACTGAAGGTTTTGCTTATTTGGCACGTTGCTGCTATGAACTCAAAAAAACGGAAGAATATAAGCAATTTCTTCAAATAGCAATAGAACGGAATCCCAGGGAATGTCAAGATGTTTTGTCTGACCTCTATCCCCCAGGAACAGAGATAAAAGATTACCCAAGTATCAACACTTGAAATAACAATTATATTAATTAATTAGAATACAATTATGAGTTTTATCACAACCCTACTCGGACACCTTAACTATGGCACCATCTTTCTCTTGATGCTTTTAGAAAGTACGGTCATCCCCGTACCATCAGAGTTAGTGGTTGCACCTGCCGCCTATCATGCAGCAGGCGGAAATCTTGATATGTGGCTTGTCATTCTCTTTGCAACGCTAGGAGCTGATTGCGGTGCTACTATCAATTATCTCGCAGGATGGTATCTCGGACGACCTCTTATTTACAAATTCGCAAATAGTAAATGGGGACACATGTGCCTGCTCAATCAAGAGAAAGTAGAAAAGAGTGAGAAATATTTTGATAAACATGGATTGGTAGCAACCATCACGGGGCGATTACTTCCTGGTATACGTCACCTTATTTCTATCCCTGCCGGACTTGCGAAGATGAGTTATTGGCGCTTCCTCCTCTATACAACAATCGGTGCTGGTGCATGGCATAGTATTCTCGCATTATTAGGTCATTATATGCACTCGTTTGTTCCAGAAGAACAACTCGAGGAAAAGATTCTTGAATATGGAGAATATATCAAGATTGGACTCATTGTCCTAGTACTCATTGCGTGCATTTACTTCCTTGCTAAATGGTATATCAAACGCAAGAAGAACCAAAAACAGAAGTAAAATCCATATTGTCAACATATCAAATCCTCAACTTTAAATATTGTGTATCATGAGTGTAAACGAGAAATATATAGAAGAAATCATACAAGAGCAACTCTTAACTGATAAGGAAGAACAATTACTTGCTTCTAAAATTAAGTTAGGTGATGCCAAAGCATTAGAAAAGTTGACAAAAGCTAATCTAAAGTTTGTAGTCTCACTGGCACATCAATATAGGAATCAAGGGCTAGGAGAAGATGATTTAGTCAGCGAAGGTAACATAGGAATGATGCACGCTGCCCAGAAATTCGATGGAACGAAAGGGGTGCGCTTCGTTACTTATGCCGCACCTTATATCAGAAAGGCTATGGAAGAGGCAATAAAAGAACAGGTTTCGCTCTATAAATTGCCTAAAGATGAGAAAAGTAAATTTGAACAAAAACGATCTCGTGCTATCTCCATTGACCAACCCATCCCTGTAGGTAGTAGCAATAACTTCACTCTACAACACGTATTAGAAAATGAGGATACGCCAAAGACTGACGAGCATTTGAACAAAGAATTACTAAGTTTTGAGATTCAAAAAGGCTTGAACGAACTCAACGAAAGGGAAAAGAAAATCATATCGGCTATTTATGGGCTTAATGGCACACACTACACAATGGCAGAAATAGCCGAAGATATGGGATTAAAGCGCGAACGTGTACGACAAATACGCAATAAAGCTCTGCGGAAGCTCCATAAAAAGATGAAGTAAAACACGGGAAAACTAAGGGCAACACTCCCCTATTCTCAATATTGTAATCAATGATTTGAATAAAATTCTGTCTTATCTCCAAGTTAGTTCTATAACTAAATGACAAGTAAAGGTGAGCGGATAAGAGGATTTTATTCAAATCATTTTTGTAATAGAATATTGCTAATTTGAATACCCATAGCTGCGATATTATTCAAGACTCCTATAATCGCCCTCAAATATTCAAATTACAGAGAAGTTCTTAACAGAAAGATAACGAACTAATAATCAATGTCTTAGGAAAAAAGTATAATCTTTCAAATCAGAAATACTATACTTTTTAGTCAAAATGTATATACTTTTTGTCGAAAACTGACCTACTTTTTAGCAAAAACCTATATACATTTTGAGAAAAACGGAGGTACAATTTATGAAAAACGGAGGTACGATTTGCCAAAAACCTATATACGTTTTTTAAAAAAGCTACCTAGCACTTATTTTTTACGAATAATGTCTTGTTATAAAAGCTAGATTGAAAAAAGTAAATGTAAAGGATATTCACAAACAAAACAGACGGCTAACGAATAACAATCGTACGAAACCAATCACGCAAAACACCTCCATACTGGTTTTGACTATCCGCACAAAGGACAAGAACCTGACTACCATTTGCAAGTTGAGGACCAAGGCACATACCTTCATAGTTAGCCAAATCTTGACAAAATAAGCTTAAAGTCGTTTTCCATTCGGCTATTAATGTCTTCGCAAGATAGGGCGAATCAGATTGAAGGGCTGTATCGGGAGAGACAGAAATACCTACGTTTGGATTGACGCAATAGATTTTATTGATGACAAATGAACCTAATTTACCTTGAGTTACTAGGAACTCTCGTTCTAAAACAAGTAATCGCCCATCATTTAAAGCTGTCAAAGCAGGCACCCCCATAGCATAATTAGAGGCATTCTTCTTTGTCTTTGGACTATCCATACGATAGGCATATTCAGTTTGAGGCAGTAGGTTTTCATCAAAACTTTGTAGACGTAAGCGATTACAAACTTGATTTTGAGGATTAGCCTGCGCACCATCACATCGTAAAGTACTCTCTGAAGTGGTCCAAAACAAGTGGGTTTTCTTGTTATAAGTAAGTGCTTCAAAGCCATATTGTGCCGTAGAACCATTGAAAATAGAGGGTACTTTGAGACGTCTACCAGTTAGCTGTCCATGCAAATCATATTCTAAAATACTATTATCAGCCTCTCTAGAAATAAAAATTGTACTATCTTTTGGTAAGAAAGCAATCCCCTCCTCATCATGATTTCCATCGGAAGATGCACGAAAGCCATCAGAAGTTATATTGCGAATATCGCCAGTTATACTATCAAGTTGTATATGAAAAATAAAGAAGCCACTTCTCTCTGCCTTGTCTGATACCACGGCATAAGAATTACCACCTAACCATGTCAGACCACTATAATTACCTTTCGGCAAATTTTGATGGAAATAATGTTGAGGATTCAACCTTACTAATGTTGGAACCTGCGCTATTAATGGACAAGAAAGATTTACAGAAATGAAAAAAACAATCTTTGGAAGTAACTTCATTAAACCCATAAAGACGAATAATCAAATGATATAAAGACTTAAAATGCTTATTCTAAATTCGTAAAATGACTCTTTTGCTCAACTCATTTTACTAATATATCCACATATTATGTGCTTCAAAAGATGTTACACATACTATGTGGATATAAGTTTTCAAATATATCGTGGGAAGAGAAAAACCTTATCCTTCCCCCGTAAACTGCTTCAATCTTTGTTCTTCAGAGAGTTTACAAATCAGTAATTTACCTCCTTGTTCCGCAACAATATAGCCATCCAAACCTTGAATCACTACTTTGCGTTCCTCTGTTGTATGGACGATACAATTCCGACTATCAAAGAGATGTATCTCTTTACCAATAGTCGCATTCCCATATAAATCATGCTGACTCTGCGCAAGAAGAGAACCCCAAGTGCCTAAGTCGCTCCATCCAAAAGACGCTGGGCAGACAAAGATCTCTTCAGCACGCTCCATAATGGCATAATCAACAGAAATATTCTCACATTCAGGATATACCTCATCAATGATACGTTGCTCCTCAGCAGTGCCAAGAACATCCATAATCCTCTCAAACACACGGGCGACACTCGGCTGATAAATACGGAAAGCATTTACGATTGTTGATGCACTCCAAATGAAGATACCAGCATTCCAAAAGAAATTATTTTGACGAATATATTGTTCAGCCGTCTCAAGGTCTGGCTTCTCACGGAAGTGATCAACACGATAAATCTCCTTGTTACGTGCAGAAGCATTTGAAAGATCAGCCTGAATATAACCATAACCCGTTTCCGGACGTGTTGGTTTCATTCCCAACGTAACAATAGCATCTGTTTCCGCTGTAAACTTCATACAATTCGTAACAACACGTCTGAACTCCGTATTGTCCATAACAATATGATCACTTGGAGAAACGACGATGTTAGCCTTAGGATTTTCTTTCTTAATACGCCAACTGACATAGGCAATGCAGGGAGCTGTATTACGACGACAAGGCTCACTTAGAATGTGATTCAGTGGTATCTCTGGCAGTTGCTCATGAACTAAGTCAACATACTTCTGATTGGTTACTACCCAAACATTATCTGGAGAAACCACGCCCTCAAAACGATCATAAGTTAATTGCACAAGAGTCCTCCCAACTCCTAAAACATCTATAAACTGTTTAGGGTGCTCTGTTGTACTCATTGGCCAGAATCGACTACCGACTCCGCCAGCCATAATAACAAGATGATTATCCGATTGTGCCATAGATTGTGTCTGAAATTAATATATTTGCAAATATACAAATAAAAAATATAATGACCAGCTTATAAGAACTTTTTCTTATTTAACTGGCATTTAGATGATAGAGTTTTCAAAATAATGAAAGACTTTGGTCTTTCATAGGCTTTTCTATCGTAGAATCTTCTTTCTCATCACGAAATTGAAGAATAAATTGCTGTGAGAAACTATTATTTGCATTGAGACGATAGATGCCTTTTCTAACTCTCTCTATCAAAGAACTGGGTAATTTACTATTCTTCAAGAGATAACCTTGTACATATTTACGTACATCGTCTTGTACTATTGGATGGAAAAGAGAATTGCAAGCATTATAAACATGATGGGAGATTTTCCAAACAGAAAGCCCCTCTTCACCAGCTTCAACAAGCACGCGGATTATTTCTTTATCGTATTGCATATAAAAAAGGGAGTCAATACACTTTCATACGGCTCCCTTTCTATTCTAATGTTAATGTATTCGATTAGGCAAGTGTAACTTTATTGCCCTCGTCCTTAACTTTTCCTTCCTTTAAAAGCCAACCAATACCCAAATAAACTTCTTCGGTAGAAATACTAGCTGCCTTTGCAATCTCTGCTACACTGAGAGCTTTTTCTTCAGCTGCAAGCGCATTGTAAACATCACCTGCTCGGTAACCAACATTTACTTCGTTGATAGCAATGGCTGTAGCCTTTGAAGCTGACTTTCTGGTAGTGGCTTTCTTTGCTGCCGCCTTAGGAGCAGACTTAACTTCTTTCTTTTCTGTCATAATCTTACAAAATTAAAGTCTCATTCAATTTGACCAAATCACTATTTATTAGTATTTGCTTACAAAGATACATCAAATATCCTAAAGTCTTAAATACATTTTACAAAAAGTAAACTGATATGAATGGATTAATTTCAACAATATTGATTTTATTGATATAAATCAACAATATGACTAATCTTTTATGTCAAGTTTAATCTCCAATTCGTCTAATTGCTTCTGATCTACAGCAGAAGGAGCATCTAACATCACATCACGACCACTATTATTCTTAGGGAAGGCAATGCAATCACGAATAGAATCAAGACCAGCAAGAATACTTACGAAACGATCAAGACCGAAAGCAAGACCTGCATGAGGTGGTGCTCCATACTTAAAGGCATTCATCAAGAAACCAAATTGTGCTTCTGCACGTTCTGGAGTAAAGCCAAGAACCTCAAACATCTTCTCTTGTAATTGAGTATCATGAATACGGAGTGAACCGCCACCAACTTCAATTCCATTGCAAACAAAGTCGTAAGCCTTAGCACGTACTTGCTCTGGATGCTCGTCTAACAATGGAATATCATCAGGATTAGGCATGGTAAATGGATGGTGAGTTGCCATAAGTCGCTGCTCTTCATCGCTCCACTCAAACAATGGGAAATCAATAATCCATAAGCACTTGAATACATTCTTATCACGAAGACCTAAACGATCACCCATCTCAAGACGTAGAGAACAGAGCTGTACACGTGTTTTATTTGCATTATCACCTGACAATATCAAAACAAGATCACCATCTTTGGCACCTGTTGTCTCCTTTACTTTCTGTAATTGCTCTGGGGTATAGAACTTATCAATAGAACTCTTAACTGTTCCATCCGTGTTATACTTGATAAATACAAGACCATGTGCTCCAACCTGTGGACGCTTAACAAAATCTGTAAGTTCATTGAGCTGCTTACGACTATAATCAGCACAACCAGGAACGACGATACCGCCAATATAATTAGCTTCATCGAATACAGAGAAAGATCCAGTACCTTTCAACTCATCCATCAATTCAACGAACTCCATACCAAAGCGCAAGTCAGGTTTATCAGAACCAAAACGTTTCATAGCCTCATGCCATGTCATCTGTTCTAGCTTAGGAAGTTCAACACCACGAATCTCACGGAAAAGATGACGAGCCATCTCTTCAAACAGATTGATAACATCATCTTGATCTACAAATGACATCTCACAATCAATCTGAGTAAACTCAGGCTGACGATCGGCACGCAAGTCTTCATCACGGAAACACTTTGCAATTTGGAAGTAACGATCGAAACCTGCTACCATCAACAACTGTTTCAAAGTTTGTGGACTCTGTGGTAAAGCATAGAATTGTCCAGGATTCATACGTGATGGAACAACGAAGTCACGAGCTCCTTCTGGCGTAGAACCAATAAGAATTGGAGTCTCAACTTCCATAAATTTCTGTGAATCTAGGAAATTGCGGATAAGGATTGTCATTCTATGACGTAACTCAAGATTCTTACGTACAGCTTCACGACGAAGATCAAGATAGCGATACTTCATTCGCAAATCATCACCGCCATCAGTATTATCTTCAATGGTGAAAGGAGGTGTCAAAGAAGGACTTAGTACATTCAAATCCTTGGCTATAATTTCAATATCACCTGTAGGAATCTTACTATTCTTACTTTGTCGCTCGCTAACAATACCTTTTACTTGAATACAATATTCACGTCCTAACTTGTTGGCTTCACCACATAGACTAGCATTATCAGCCTCATTAAAAACTAACTGAGTGATACCATAACGATCACGAAGGTCGACAAAGGTCATACCTCCCATTTTACGTGAGCGCTGTACCCATCCAGCTAGGGTTACTTCCTTGCCTGCATCCGAAAGGCGCAGCTCTCCACAAGTATTCGTTCTATACATAATTATTATGTTGATTATTTTGTCCTCTAAACTATAAGTTTATGCAAAGATACTAACTTTAAATGAGAATCAGGATATACCTTACAAAAATATAAGAACGTGAAGGAAACTTTCAGTCCTAACGCTAATTTGATGACTAATATTTAATAATTCCTACTTAATTATTGTGAAACAGCATGGAAACTATAAACTTTCTAACTAAATTTGCACCAAAATAATAAGAAACAACTAAAGGAAATATAATATGAAAAAGCTCTTATTAATGACACTCCTACTAGTTATGGGAGTAACTTTTGCAGTTGCACAGAATCAAGCAGAGATTAAATTTGATAAGGTAACTCATGATTTCGGAACATTTAAGGAGAGTAGTCCCGTACAAAAAACAACATTCACTTTCACAAATATTGGTAATGCGCCGCTAGTCATCAATCAAGTTATTGCAAGCTGTGGATGTACTATCCCACGCTATGACAAGCGTCCTATCGCTCCTGGACAAAAAGGTAGTATTGATGTAACCTACAATGGTACTGGAAAATTTGCAGGACACTTTAAGAAGAGTATCACCGTGCGCACCAATGGTAAAAATGAAATGACCCGATTGTATATTGAAGGTGTAATGGAGAGATGATAAAAGTAAGAAAGATAAAAACAATTAGCGGCAGACATTATTGTCTGCCGCTAATTGTTTTTATACTCCTACTAGCAATTACTATCCCAATGTTGGTACAATAGCAAGATATACAACATCATGATCTGTACAATTCTCAAACCAATGGAAGTGTCCCTCTGGACAATAATGTAATTGTCCCACCCTTGCTACTTCCATACAATCATCATAATGTACAGTTAATTCGCCACTGATAACAAACATCGCTTCAAAAGTACCAACATGTTGATGCTTTCCACTACATGCACCAGGTCGTAATGTTGAATACATGATACGAGCCTTATCATCAACAAACGCACGCATATCAAGTTTCCCTTTTCCACCTTTGAAGCCTTCTATATGCTCTTCAGCAATCTTATCGAAATCAATAATCATAATGTTTGAGTTTTAATTATGATGCAAAGGTACTAAAAAAGAAGAGTGTACCAAAATGCAAATGCTTTTTTGACACACCCTCATCCTATTAAGTCCTCCTTCCTAACTGCACCCCGTTAGGCACTCCCCTCTCCCTCGGGAGAGGGGTTGGGGGTGAGGCAGTGTACCACGGAAGCGAGAGAACCAAATTAATACACTAGTTTTGAAAGACATTAATTTCACAATTAATATAATCGATTGTCTTATTACAGAACGATTGATACCCTGAATCAACCTAAAAAATGCTCCCGTAGTACATATCCTAACTCACCCTACCTGCGGTCCAGGGTGTTCTTCACTCCCCTCGCCTTTTGGAGAGGGGGCGGGGGTGAGGCTTTTTTCCTCTTCATCTTTCTTCCTCAACGATTCGTAGGAGTTTGCAGCCAACTCTCGCTTCAATTCTGTACCAGGAGTGAAGACCACACGAGGCTTAATCGTCTCGGTCTTAAAAGCTTTTTCCGTTTCCGCACCTTTGCTCGACAACGTGACACGCATTGAGCCGAAATTACCTAGCTGAATGCTGAAACCATCACGGAGATAATGTGGCAGACAATCAATAAAGTTATACAACACGTTCGACACATCACCACGTGTCAATGACGAACGTCCAGCAATGTCACGTGCAATGTCATCTAGCGACTTATGCCCAACATTTACCGGATTGGCATAAAACTTCACTTCCTCCCGCTTCTGCGGATTCTTCTTTTGAACTAATTTAA
>NZ_AJIN01000050.1:0-18404 GCF_000257925.1 Prevotella sp. oral taxon 306 str. F0472 | reverse complement strand
ACTCTTTTGTGTGGTTTTCCTTGCCTTGTCCTGCCTTGGGACAAAAGGCGTGAAAGAGGAGAAAATCACTTGGCCAAAGATTTGGACGGTGCTTTTCTCTGGCTTTGTCTTTTTCTTTTTCAATTGGTGGCTGCTGGTATTGCCCATCGGTAAGGTCGGTGCCGCTTCGCTCTATATCTTCACGCTGTCCGTTGGTTATATCTGTCTGTTGATGGGTGGTGTATGGATGAGCCGCTGCTTAAAAACAACCTTATGGACGATGTTTTTAATACGGAGAACGAGAGTTTCATGCAGGAAACGCGCTTGATGGAGAATGAATACTCGGTCAATCTTCCTACACGCTTCTACTATAAGAAGAAGTGGAATAATGGCTGGATTAACGTAGTCAATCCCTTCCGCGCCTCGATGGTACTCGGCACACCGGGGTCGGGTAAGTCTTACGCTATCGTGAACAATTACATCAAGCAGCAGATAGAGAAAGGCTTTGCCATGTACATCTACGACTATAAGTTTCCAGACCTTTCTGAGATTGCTTATAATCACCTGCTTAATCACTTGGATGCCTACAAGATAAAGCCGCAGTTCTATGTCATCAACTTCGATGATCCGAGAAAGTCGCATCGCTGCAATCCTATCAATCCTGCCTTTATGACGGATATATCGGACGCTTACGAGAGTGCCTATACGATTATGCTCAATCTCAACCGCTCGTGGATTCAGAAACAGGGAGACTTCTTCGTGGAGTCACCGATTATCTTGCTGGCTGCCATCATTTGGTTTCTGAAAATCTATGAGGACGGGAAGTATTGCACCTTTCCCCATGCCATCGAATTTCTTAACCGTCCCTACGCACAGATATTCCCGATACTCACTTCCTACGATGAACTTGCCAACTACCTTTCTCCTTTTATGGACGCATGGGAAGGCGGAGCACAGGACCAGTTGCAGGGACAGATAGCCAGTGCCAAAATACCACTTTCACGAATGATTTCACCTGCTCTTTATTGGGTGATGACAGGCGATGATTTCTCACTTGACATCAATAACCCTAATGAGCCGAAAGTCCTTGTTGTGGGTAACAATCCTGATCGACAGAATATTTATTCGGCTGCACTTGGTTTGTATAACAGCCGTATCGTGAAGCTCATCAACAAGAAGAAGCAACTCAAAAGCTCGGTAATCATAGATGAGTTACCCACCATATATTTTCGTGGGTTGGACAACCTTATCGCTACTGCCCGAAGCAATAAGGTTGCAGTGTGCTTGGGATTTCAGGATTTTAGCCAATTAACAAGGGACTATGGAGATAAGGAGAGCAAGGTAATACAGAACACTGTAGGTAACGTGTTCTCCGGGCAAGTGGTTGGAGAAACAGCTAAGACGCTCTCGGAACGTTTTGGCAAAGTTCTTCAACAGCGCCAGTCTATGACCATTAATCGTAATGACAAATCGACATCTATCTCCACACAGATGGACAGCCTTATCCCTGCTTCTAAAATTAGCAATCTCACGCAGGGAATGTTCGTTGGTGCAGTGTCTGACAACTTTGATGAACGCATCGACCAGAAGATTTTTCATGCAGAGATAGTAGTGGATAGTGCAAAGGTTTCGGCAGAAATGAAAGCATATCAACCCATCCCCATCATTGCTGAGTTCCAAAACGAAGATGGCTCCGACAATCTCAAAGAGACTATCGAAGCCAATTATAAACGCACCAAACAAGAGGTACTAACCCTTGTTGATAGTGAAATTGAACGAATAAAAAATGTTCCTAATTTGTGCCAACTAATAAAGGAAATATAAATACTTTCCTATAACGCCATTTTGATTTTAGAATTTTCAAACACTTTTTTACTCAATATCGGCTTAGGCTAAATAATAACCTAAGCCGACAATAAAATAACTAAAATACTTTTTTTAAAATATTCCAACCTTCACGAATCCAAATAACAAGTGAAGATAGTAGCACTATAATAAAGAAGTCAACATATCCTAATGGGTGATTGGTATTATGGAACATTGGTTCTACATTGAAGAAATCATAGCCAACTTCTGTTATTATTAGTTGTCCAAAAATAATAACAAGAACAATTGTCCAAAAGCCTCCACTCATGCTTGAAGAAAAAATACTCTTTCCTGTATAGAATGCACGTGCATTAAACATGTACCAGAAATGAGTCCAGACAAATATAGAGAACAATAATGTCTGTTCGTATGGAGTAACCTTATTAGATGCTCCTATTTGCAAATGTAAGAAATCGCTCATTGCATTGATTTCTGCATGTTGGAATATGTAGAGCAATGTAAGTAACATAAGGAAGAATGTTATGCCAACACCAAGAATATTGTGTAACATATCACCTGCTAATATAAACGCTTTGCGATTGCGAGGCTTCTCATTCATGACACGCTCAGAAGGCGGTAACGAAGCCAAAGCCATAGCACCAAAGGTGTCCATGATAAGATTTACCCATAGCATCTGTGTTACTGTCAGTGGCGACTCCGTACCCATAAAAGCACCAGCGAGAACAATAAAGCATGCCGAAACATTTACTGTAAGTTGGAAAAGAAGGAAGCGTTGGATATTCTGATAGAGAGAGCGTCCCCACATTACCGCACGACCGATGGAAGAGAAAGAATTGTCAATAATGGTAATATCTGAAGCTTCTTTGGCAACAGCAGTACCATCTCCCATTGACAATCCCACATGAGCAGCATTAAGTGCGGGTGCATCATTTGTACCGTCACCAGTTACAGCCACAATCTCGTTGTTGGCTTGCAAAGCTTCCACAAGACGCTTTTTGTCCATAGGACGAGCACGGGCTATAACTTTCAATGTTTGTACACGTTTCTTGAGTTCTTCATCACTTAGGGTAGAAAACTCTGGTCCTGTAATGATACTTTCCTCAGAATCAGAATCCTTAAGTAAGCCAATCTGTCGGGCTATTTCCTTTGCAGTTCCTGGTGTGTCTCCCGTTACAATCTTTACATCAATACCAGCATTAATGCATTCTTTCACGGCAGCAGGAACATCTTCTCTCACAGGATCTGAAATAGCTACAACACCAAGGAATGTGAGATTTTCTGCAACAATACGGTTATCCTTTATTACAACCTCATTATCATCCACCTCCTGATATGCAAAGCCTAATGTGCGCATAGCCTGATTTTGATAGGACAGCAGTTGTTTTTCAATTTTAGATTTAGACACATTACCTGCCGTTTGCTTACATAGTGAATGAACAATCTCGGGGGCTCCTTTCACATAAAGCATCCGTTTTCCGCTCACCGCAGATGATACAATTGTTGCCATATACTTACGCTCCGTTGAAAAAGGTAGTTCTTCAAGAACAGGAGCAGACGCTTTCATTGTCTTGTAATCTTTCCCTTGTTTTTTCAACCATAAGAGCAATGCTCCTTCCGTAGGATTGCCCAGTACTTTTGGCCTATTATCAGAAAAATCAATTGAGGCTGTTGAATTCACAGCCATCCCTTCTTCAATAGAAGCCATCATAGCCTCATCATAGAATTTGGTTTCGTACACACTCATCTGGTTTTGAGTCAGCGTTCCTGTCTTATCTGTACAAATGACTGTTGTGGCTCCCATTGTTTCGCATGCATGCATCTTTCTTACCAAATTATTCGTTTTAAGCATACGACGCATACTGTAAGCAAGACTCAAAGTAACAGCCATGGGTAAACCCTCTGGCACGGCAACAACTATCACTGTTACAGCAACCATCAAGGTTTCCAATGTGTAAGAGAAAAGGTGTGACAACTCCTGACCTGGCATAACAAGATTATGTAGCCATAGCACACCTCCTATAAGGGATGCAAAAAACGCTACGATAGTAGCTATGCAGGCTGTTTTTGACCAGTATTCAAACTTTTTAATGACAAGCCAGAAAAACAACGCAGTAGGAATAAGCAACAACCATGATATCCAGGTAAAATTGAAGAACACGAAAAGTTTACCCACAATGATAAAAGCTGCAAAACCATAACTAAGATTGGTAATCAGGTCAGAAAGTCCGTCTAATTGTTCGTTGAGTGGTGTCTTGATACTATCATCAATCTGTGCAGCCTCAAACACCTTTCCATTCTCTGTCTTATCACCCACTGCAAACACCTTAAAGACACCATGTCCCTCCATAACCTTTGTGCCACGCATTACGTGATTAGATGGGAAGGTTGCTTCCCTGTCAAAATCCTTTTCATTGACAGTTTTAGCGCATACAGGCTCACCTGTAAGCGTACTCTCATCCAAGTGTAATGCCGTAGCCTCTAAGAGTTCTCCGTCTGCTGGAACTTCGTCACCAGTGCTTAGGACAACTATGTCACCTACAACTATGTCACGCTTGGCAACCTGTGTTGTATTTCCATTACGAATAACCTCTACAAGTTCGTCATCATTTACCTGGTTAAGGACCGAAAATTCCTTGTCTGCTTTTAATTCAAAATAGAACGCAAGACCGGTTGATAGCATTACTGCCAACATAATACCCACTGGCTCGAAAAAGACAGTTGCAGATTCACCTGCCCCAAAAAACTCATAGCATGATATTCCTACGGAAAATATACTTGCAAGGAGGAGTATCTTTATTATCGGGTCTCCGAATTTCTCAAAGTACTGTTTCCAAAGCGACTCCTTTTCGGGTGGTGTGAGCACGTTAGCACCATTTTGCGCTCGACTCTCCTCTACTTGAGCCTCTGTCAAGCCAACATAATTTTTCTGTTGTGTCATAATAGATGATATTTAATATTATTTATAATTCTATATTAGAAGAGTAACTATTCAGCGATAATGAACATTGAATATCAAGAACTTATAAATGTAATATTGTGACAAAAAGGCTCGAAATGATATTCTTTACCAGAATTTGTATATATCTGTTTATGTAACTTATTGATAATCAACAATAGCTCATACGCCTTATCACTGAATAGTTACTTAGAAAACCTCATTTTCACTGCTGCCTTTTGTCTGGAAATTACCATTTTGCTGAAGGATTAGCTCGTATTCAAGTCTTTGACCATCCAAATCAATAGGGTCGTCTTTTGAGAAAGTTTCTTGATAAACGAAACCTCCTTGATATCCATTCATATCTTTGGTCGGATCCCATCCCTTTCCTCCATAAAAGAATACTTGATAATTACCACTAGGCAAATTAAAAGTATATGAGTCTCCGCCTTGTATATAAGCATTTCGAACCATCTCACCATAGCTTTTTACAATCACCACGACATCATTATCAGAAGAAGAAGTTCGTACTGTAATAGTGGAGTTATCGCCATATGCAGAATTGCTAGAATAGGGCGCACTGCCCGTTTGCAAATAGTTGTCTACGTATGGAGAACTTTCTACCACTTGGTCTACAACATCGGCTACTTCACTGACGACATTTTTATCATCACCGGAGGCGAAATCCTGTGACTGCGTATAAGTATTAGAAGAATTGGTACTATTGCGAGAACCATTATCGCAGCTTGTCAAACTAGCGACAAAAATACCACAAACTAGGCATAGTGTAATCTGTTTCATTTGTAATTGCTTTTTATTATTATTGATTTACAATGCAAATGTAGAACTTTTTTGGTCTGATACTAAGAATTATGAAACGTTGCACTCCCTGATAGGAAAAAGGCACAATTCTCTGCTGCAATGTTGCAATGCCCGCAAATTCTATTTACCAAATAGCATTTTTAGAAGAAAACTCCCTATCTTGCGTTCTAATCCTGCCTTACTTGTAGGAATGCCAGTTTGACGGGCAAACTTTTGTTTTGCTTGCGGCACACCTAGTGCTCGTTTCCTTGAGAAACTCAACCCCGGAATACCTATGTTTGTTTTACGTCTTGCCATAATTTTAAATTCTAAGTATTGACAGATTATTATCCTTTTGCCTTAGATATGTCATCAATGATTTTTATATAGTTCGCATTCCTAAACAAGGATCTGCTCTACATCTGTATTACCTTTATTATTGCTGTACAACAAATCAGTCGCATACCCATGGATTCGACTTACTAACTAAGGCACTTTTTTGATAAAGTTCTCGATTACCAATTACAGTCATACCAATTTTTCTTTATTATTAATTATTTACAAGTTGCACCACAACCAACCTACCTCCATCTTCTCCGGACAATAAGATTTGCCTTCCATCGGTTAGTGAAACATAGTCACCAATCTTAATTTCTTTCTTTCCTGTAATGTCCTTCATTGAAGTGAGACGGCGATTTATAAGAATCCACTCACCATTGAAAAAGTGGAAATCTCCGACAGGCTTTTTGTCCTCAACCCTGGTTCTTTCATTAGCGGGTATAAGACGATTAGCGTGCCATGCATATAAAGTTTGTTTGTCATAAACCATAAGGCGATGGTTTTCTGGAACAAACCTTCCTTTTGCAGGCGAATAGTAAAGATTAAGAATAGGCAGTTGTCCATGATATTCTTTGCCACAAAATGGACACTTTGGTTTAAGAGTATTGTCAAAAACGAACCACTTATGTTCGCAATTAGAATTTTGACAAGGCTGTATCAAATCACATGTCTTTAGGATAGCCTCTTCCCATTCTGCAGCACTTGGACGAGCAGTAGGATTATGAAGTCCGTCTATAAAGGCGCGATCAAAAAGCAACTTTAAATATGGTCCACATACAGTGTAAGGCAACCTATTAGGATCTCCCTGAGGTAGTTGAGACGCCATTAAGTCACCGACCTTTACCCGGTTTGTTGCATCTGTCGGATGTTCAATGAACAGTGCTTTCTCTCCATACCGCATATCATCATCTATGGCTGGATCTGTATTCCATACTTTCCCTCCATCTAATGGATGCCGGTTAAGTAGAAATGTATAAATGAGTACAGCCAAGGCATGACGGTCTGTAGTGATTTTGGGCAAACATTTGTTTGGGTCGCCTATTTTCAGATCTTTTGTGGCAAGTACTTCTGGTGCTATAAAACCTGGTGTACCAACGACCTCAGGTGGGAATTTCCCTGGTACGACAAGACTATCATCATCAATGATACAGGCACTTCCAGTCATAGGATCCACCAAAACATTATTATATGACAAATCAGAGTGTGCTAGACCCGCTGCGTGTATACGACGGATGCCACGAGCAATCTTTAAGCACATGTGAAGGCGACTCAAAAATGTTCCTTTCTGATTTGTAGGAACAAACTTATTTAGCAGCTTCGCAGAAGAGAACCACTTGCCATTTTTTTCCTGTCCATCCTTAATGAATGGCCAACTGGGATCTACGTTGTTAAAAAAGAAACGCTTATCATAGAAGGGAATAACAATACCTGTCATACCTTGCCATTCCACTATTTTTGTTGGCCAAGGGAAGAGTTCTTTCCAATAGTCTCCGTCACCATTTTGAGGAAATATCCTTTCACGGTAAACACCAACAATATTTTCTAAACGTGCGCTGTCATTACCTGATATTGGACTTTTTCTGTAAAAAGCTACAACATATGTTTTATCTGTAGAGAAATATACATCTTTTACACCACCTTGCGCTTTGATTTCATCATAGAACTCAACGATACTTCCATCCTTAGCTGTTACTTTAACAATATTTGCCATATATAGAACAATCTTCTATTAGTATAAAATTGCGATTGTACGATCATCGTGGTTTCCTGGTGACCAAAATTCTAACCATTTCAATAGTTGGTATTGCGATTCCTCATTGTCATCAGAAAGGACTACACCCTTAATCTCATCTTCAGGGAAACCATTATGAAGTTTGTCCCATAACTCATCCCATTTATCAGTGTTGTTAAGATTGTTATCTGTTTCAAACATTGGGTCGGAGACGCCATCGGTCATCAAGAGAAGTGCAGTAAAGTCTTCCTCAATAGAGAAACGTAAACGAGACATTACAGACTGAGCATCTTTAAAAATGTCTGACATAGTCAAGAAGCGAGTCTGTCCCGCGAATTCTCCTTCATCAGGTATGCCAAGCAATTTGTGTGTATGCTTTTCTTTATTATATATGCACATCGCTCCATCGCCAACCCAATATGAGGCAACGAACCAACCAAAATCAAATTTCTTGCAGATAGAGAACATCAATGTTGTTGCAAAATCTTTTGGCACGGCATCCAGCCCCTGATCCTTTGCTTCTTTTGCAGCTTCATTAATGGCTTGATGTGCCTTGAAGGCAGCACCTCCTACAATATCATATATAACATTGGCCATACTTTTTCTAGCCACTTCTTCATTATCAGCATTATGGTAGGCACGTATCTTTTCTTCAAACTTTGCACTGTCAATGAGTTTGTTCTTGCACTGCTCAATGACTGTTCTGCATGCAATTTCTGAACCTTTACGTGAAAATTTTGCAGATCCCGCACCATCTGCAACAACAATAATATACCAATCTGACTTGTCACAATGGTAAAGATTGAAATGATCATCTCGAGCCTTTCCCTCTTGAGCATGCGAGCGACCACGTTGACTGGCTGCCACTATGTCTTTGCATGGTCCACTCTCTCCATCATCTTCAACTTTCACATACTCACAGGTGAAGTCTTTTTTGTAGAAAGGAATATCCTTAGATGTGGGAATATTCTTCCACAAAGTACGAGGGTCGGCATTAAATGCCACAGGAATTGTGAGGGTTAATGGTTCTTCGCCATCAATCCATTCCTTATATTTATATGATAAGGTGAGATTGAAGTCGCCTGCTTGTTTAGGTTTACCTTTTATGGTAACAACAATATTCTCTTCATCTTGCATCACTTCTGCGGTAAGTCCAAGATCTTCTGTTCCTTCAAACTTGCACTCTATTGCAAGCGAAGTCGGAAGTGTAATTTGTTGCTTGTACTCTTTATTGACAGTTCCGTTAGGAAGTCTAATACCAAGTTCCTTTATTTTGTTTTCAATTATTATTCTATTGTTCATCTTACTTTCACAATATTTCTCCCATAAATCTTTTACAACCCATTTCTCAAAGTCATCTGCTTGTGCAAGTGAAGCCTTGATGTTATTGTCATCAAGCATATTAGAAATTATACTCATAGATATTAACCCCTCCCACGTGTTACATCAATTCCACCACTATCTATTGTGCCTAGTTCTCCTTCCATACCGCACCAAGGACACTTGCTATGCCCATCTTCACCGACACAGAAAACGTTGCCACACTCACACACCACCATGCCTAGTTGATTTCCACAACAAGGGCAAGCTGGTTGTCCAATAAGGTCATTGGTATTGATATTACGATGGGTTGGGTGACCATCACCTAAAGCTAAGTATTGTTCTTCATCTATGGGGTAGGCACCTACAAGTTTGAAACGGCGCTCAACGTCTGGTAAGTGCCGTATTTCTTCAATTTGCTGAGCAATAATACCACGTTTTGCAAACTTAATCAAATAAGACTTTTTTGTTGTCTGGCACTTAGCTGGAAGCACAGCAAAGTTCTCGTCCAACTTTGTGAAAAGCGTGTTGTCTATCTTCTCAAGATTGATACCATCAGCAGGAGCAAGTTGTACCTCGTCTACATTAAATTCTGCCACAGATTGGCTAGTGGTCTTAATACTAGCAGTGACCCACTTGAAAAAAGCGTTGAAAGCCTCTTTGTTTGCATCTTTAAGGCGGAAAACGTTATCGGAAATCTGGCTTAAAAGCTCTGTGTCAGCATTGTCACCTATAGATATACATACGATGCTAGCATGCCCACGAAACTTGTTATTCCAACGTTCAAAAGCAGATTGAGGATTATCCGTAGGTGTGCCATCTGTAAAGAGAAATACAATTGGCTTCCAGTCACCTTTTGTCTCCGCTGTTGTCTTAACGACATCCACATTGATATGGTCCATTAGGTGATTCATAGCTACTCCAAGAGACGTGCCACCACCTATAGGAAAACGAGGAGGGTAAAACTTATAAAGTTCTGTTAGTGCCGACAAAGTTTTTGCCTTGCCTGCAAATGCAATTACTGACACATAGGCTGTTTCTAAAGCATATGGATCTGTGCGCAACTCTTGAATGATAGTTCTCATGCCATCTTCAACTTGCTGAATAGGCTCTCCTACCATAGACTCGGATACGTCGACTAGAAAATATATGGGTAATCTTCTCATTATAAATGGGTTTTATGTAGATAATAAATTATATTTATCGTGTGTTAGGAGAATTTACAATAGAAAGTGGGGAGAGGTGCACTTTCCCAGGTCCAGTTATCTTTATTGTTGAAAGTCCTTCACCGCGGAATATATTAGAAAGATTCCATCCCGCACTGATTTGATTTTCATGGATATTTTCCAAAGCAATAACATGATTCTCATCTACTTCTATACACTCAAATGATTGGAGTTCTTTAATTATTGGTATTCCTATACCATCAATAAATACAGTTCCATCACCTGTTATTCGCTGCATCATAAGTGACATCCCAGCAATGATGTGTTTCAGACTTAAATTTACATCAATTTTCATTCTAGATGATGAAGCCACATACGCACCACGTCTTATCAGTAGGGTGTCAGAACCGCTAAGTTTGAGTGGTAAGAGATTGGCATGAGAACCTGCAACAACTAAAATTCTGTTACTACTACTTACGTTACGGTAATGAACAAGCAACAGACTTTCGCCTGATAGTTTACTGAGCAATACTCCGCTAATTGAGGTGCCAATTATTTCAGTCTGCTTATCAATACCTTCATCGCAATAGACAAATGCACCTCGTTCCCCATAAAAATCTTCACCAGGAGATAATTCTATCTCCAAGTGCTTAAATTCATATCCAACAATCTTGCAGTTCATAAATTTCTAAATAACAATATTCACTTCTGCGGGTGCGGGTGGCAGTTCTAATGTTTCCGTTGTGCCAACACTCTTACCTCCTTGTGCAATATTTACACTAATCCACTGAAAGAATTTCTTGAAAGTTGCAGAATCCATAGTGTCAAGGGTAAATACATTATCCGTCAGCAATTTCAATGGTTCTGTTTTGGCTTTTGGACCTGCTGCACAAGCAACGATACTAGCAAAATTCTTGCTTTTAACTGTTGGAATAATTTGATTGTAAACCATAATATCCGATGGTTTTCCATCCGTCAGAATAAAGAGTAGTGGTCTCCAATCCCCTTTTTGTTCATCGGAGCCTTTATTTACTTCTCTGTCAATATTCCTACACAACTCTTCCAGTGCCATGCCCATGTGGGTTGGTCCAGAGTCAGGTGTTGTAATATTGGGTATCTGCAGACTTTCTAATTCTGTAAGAGGAAGAACTTGCTTAACCTCGCTATCATATGTTATGACACTAATAGCAACCGTTTCTAGAGCATAAGGGTCTTGGCGTAATGTTGCAATCATGTCACTCAATCCTACTTTTACGCTTTCTATTGGCTCGCCTTTCATGGAGCCACTAGTATCAATCAATATATATACGGGCAAATGTCTCATTTTTTTTAATCGCCATTAAGCAATGACACTTGGCTTGTTTAAGTGTCATCGTGAAAATATTACCTTGCAAAAGGAACTTTAAGTTCAGTTCTTTTACAAGGTAATAAGAACGCTTTTTCACTATACTACAATGTTCACTTCGGGAGGTGGAGGAGGTAACTCACTCATGTCAGAAGTTTCGCCCTCACCTTTTTCAAGATTTATACTACTAGTGCTAATACTTGCACTTACCCATTTAAAAAAGGCTTTGATGGTCGCACTATCAGCAGTGTCAAGAGATACTACATTTTCCGTTATTTGTTTTAATGTATTGGTATTAGCTCCTGTGCCTGCAGCACAAGCCACAACCATTCCTGTTTTACGTTTTCTGAATTCAGCGAGCCCATGAGTGATATCGTCGGTCGGCTCACCATCTGTCATAAGGAAAACTAAAGGTTTCCAATCGCCTTTTTGTTCTGCCGTAGTCTTTGTTACCTCAGCATCTATCTTCTGTGCCAACAATTCCAAAGCGCCACCAAGCGCAGTGCATCCTCCAGCATCAATAGTTGGCTGTTGGAATGAAGCCAACTCTGTGAGAGACGTTACTTGTTGAGCGTTGGTATTGAATGTTATGATACTAATAAATGCAGTTTCTAAAGCATATGGATCACTACGCAAAGTAGAGATAAGTGTTTGTACACCATTCTTAACAGCCTCGATTGGCTCACCATACATAGAGCCAGATGTGTCGAGGACTAAATAAACGGGAAGTCTTCTCATTTTTATTTATTGTATGAAGTTAATATTCTCTTTATAGTTTGACGAAGGTCATAATTATCATCGAAAGCATCTCCGATTGCATTGAATTTCCATTCGCCACTGCGACGATACAATTTACCCATAACTAATGCATTTTTACCAGCGAACAATGGGTCTTTTGCAACATCGTATTGTGCAAATACAGAATTAACACGTTCCGGAGTTCCTTCAAACATTCTAATTGCTGCATATGGAATTTTTAAGAAATCTATATCACGGGGGCTGTAAATGTTCAGAAAGAAAAATATTTGATCAATCCGCGGATTAACCTTATTCAAATCTACAGTAATAATTTCGTTGTCTAATCCATCGTCACCACCCTTATCTCCCTCCGTATCATCGGGTGTGTGATACATAGAACCATCTGCCGACCAGTCTTTGCCTATGGGAAGTCCAACTTGTTGGAAAAAATCCTTTTTGTAAAGCGGAGAATAAAGTGTATCTATAAGCTGTCCATTAGCGTCAAGCATTACACAACTTAAATCAACATCTACGTCAAGTTCCTCTTTCCTTGTCCCGAAACCAAGGAAGCCAGACTTTTCTAAAACGATTGCGCCCCAGTTGCAACCCACACAAAAATTGGTGAGTTTAGCACCAGTTTCTTTTTCTAGGTTGATGCGCTGACCTTTTTCTAGCCTTATTGCCATATCTTTTCTGTTTTTTGTTAATCTTTACTACCTGCAGAATATTTAAAACCCCAACTATATCTCCGATCGCAGTCTGAATGTCCATCATGGAAAGTAACAAGTTTCTTAACAGTTATAGAATTGTCGCCTCCAAAATCTAATTGGGCTATAGCACAAAACTTTTTATTAGAAGTTTGCTGACCCATTTCCACTACAACATCTTCGTTTCCTGGTACCGAGACTTTTACAACTGCGTTAGTTTCCGACCATTTTGCCACACCTTCATAAATAAAGGTATAGATAATCATTCTCTTTATCTGGTTTACACCTTGTGGATTGACTAATATTGTTTCTCCTGATTCAGAACTGCCACCTCTATCATCACCTTTATGCCAGATGAAAGGTTTGCTGTCATAGCATCCTTGTCTCGTTTGTTTATGACGATCGCCACCACGTCCATGAGAGAATTGTAAACCATCTATAAGTTGCTTGGTTCCATCTGTCATCTCGTAAAAGCAACCAAGGTCAAGGTCAATTGCTCCGCCAAAAAGACTCTTTAGGAATCCTCCTTTGCTCCAGTCGAGGTTAATCTTAATTTCTCTAGAAAAAGCAGAGCTATCTTTTTCTAAATTGATGCGATGCTGATCTCCGCTTTTTTCAAGTCTTATAGCCATAGCAGTAAGTTTAATTGTTATATTTGTCTAACAATTCTTGAAGTCCACCCTTGTGTCCAATTCCTAAGGCTTGGATTTTCCATTCACCGTTGCGACGATAGAATCTACAGAACTCAACTGAGGTTGATGTTGAGAAATCCTCATTTAGTTCATATATATAATCTCCTTCACCCTCAGCCTGTCCAGGTTTGTATAGGCGAACATAAGCTCGACCAACCTGACCGAAGTTCTGTCTACGCTCAGCATATTTATGTATACTCACACAGATTACAATTTCGTTAATTTCAGACCTCACACGCGACAAATCAATATCCATTGTTTCATCATCGCCATCTTCTGAGGTTTTACCATCTTCATCATCAATTGAGCCTATAACCGAAATATCTGGATCAACAGGTCTCGATTGTTTGCGCATATCGTCATTGTCACTCCATTCAGTACTTGGAACGATTGTTAGTGGCTTTATTAATTCTCCCTTGTTTGTCCCAGAAATATGAACCTTTAATCGCTTTTCCGAATTATAGAAAACAAGATAGTCATCGGAGAGAATTTTGCCATTTGTACCAACAAGAAATGCAGATACATCGAGGTCAAAGTCATGACCAGAATTATCATCGTTTACATCCCAACCAAGGCCGACATGAAATATATTCATATCGAGGCGAGAGTTTTGTCCTTTTTCTAGTCTTATAGCCATGTCGATTATTGATATTTATTTACTAATGCCTGCAAGCCTCCTTTGTTGCCATTACCTATCGCTTCAAATTTCCATTCATCTCCACGACGATAAAGACGACCAAATTCAACAGCAGTCTCTATGGAGAAATCTTCGTCAAGATCATAACGGGCAATCTCTTCATTAGTAAGTTGATTATAAATACGGATATATGAATTCCGTACTTGTCCAAAGTTTTGTCTGCGTTCTTCCGCCTTATATATTGTTGCTGTAAATAGAATTTCTTCTATACGAGAATCAAGTTTGGATAAATCAACATTAATAGTCTCATCATCTCCACCATCACTATTTCCTCCCGTCAAATCATCACCAGTTGATTCGACGGAACCATCAGGTGATTTTTGATTGTTGTAGAAAATAAAAAAGTCATCACTAGGTATTTTGTGGTTAGACCCAAGCATAAACGCTGAAGCATCCAAATCAAAATCGAAGCCAGTACCATCATTTGGATCCCAACCAAGTCCTACACTTACTTTTGACAGACCAATTTGAATTCGCTGTCCTTTTTCCAAAGAAATTGCCATAGACGTAAATATTTTGTTTAAAAGATTATATAGTGCAAAGCTACATATTATTCTCATACCAAAATGGAAAGTTGCAACCTTGCAATTAAAGAGTAGAGACAATCAATAGAAAGAATTGCAAGGTTAGCAAAAAAATAAAAGATAGAATGTGTTTTACAACCTGACTTAATATTAAAGGTGTTTACATTGCTAGAAGTTTTATCCAAAATTCAGACTCAGAGAATGCACAATTTTTACGTGTAGAAGTTTCTATACATCTGCACAACTCTGGTGGCAATTTTACACAATAGTTACCATATAGGTTGCGCTGTACCAAATAATCGTCCCCTTGATTCAACACATTATCAAGAGCACGTATCTGTTTTTTTATGAGGGCTATCATAGGTAATCTGTTAGTAGACAATTCTAGAATGGGTGCCTTTGCGCGATCCCCTCCAAAATTTTCATAAATAATGGAGTATTTCTGTTGAATAATCTCCATTCTCCTATTATATCTTTCTAATGATTTCTTGCCTGTTGTCGGTTTATTAAAGTTAATACCCCCGCTCTTGCTTTCCAGTAGAAACAGTGCGTATAAAGCCTTTTCTCTTCTATGCAATCCTTCCAACTTGACACCCGCTTCTGGCAAGAGTATATGACCTCTACAAATATCTACGACAACACTACTTCGAACACCTTTCCGAGTTATAAAAGCGTCAAATATTTGTTTATAATATCCTTGATATGCAAATCGTTGTCTACTTTCACATATAGGATTAAGCAATCGTGGTTGAAACGAATCCATGAACAGGGCACACAGTTCTTGTATCATAAATAGAGGGTCATCTTCCATTTCGATAACAAGAAAATTTGTGTAAATCTGATTCTTAACGACAGAATTTCCAATTTTTAGCATCAAAGAAGGAACTGATTCTGATAACTCCGGTATTGAAAATCGCTTTGCAATCTGCTCTTTACAGAAATCAGAAGTAGTAAGGGTTCTAATCTGTTGAGAAATAGAATTAATCAACAGATTGTTAATGTCTGGATATAAAAAATGAATGAAATTGAAAAGTTCATCATCTTTTAATAAACTATAGTGCTCACCAACTTTAGGGAGATAAACAAAATTAAACCCTATGAGTCGTAATTCATTAACTATTTCCCGATAATGCTCTATAATATCTTTATTATAGTTACCATAGAACTCTCCTTCAATATATAGTATTTGAGAGTCGTCAATAATTATATCGTCAGGAGTTTTTATGGAATATACTGTAGCATATCCAGTTACTTTTTCCGTAAAACATGCCAGTAGCATTAACAAGAAAACATTCTCTTGGCGAGAAAACAAGTGGTCACTCACTATCATTTTTCTCATATCACCAACAAGATCTTGTTGCAGGCTTTCTTGACTTTCCTGTAAACAAGATACAGCCTCTTGTAATGTAAGCATAAAAGACTTTCTCTCATCTTCTTGAGTGATATGATATTTCTGGCGTATATTCTCTAAGAATGAGAGTTCTCTTAAATCAATAATTGCATCAACATGGATGATATCTGATGCTATACGCATGAGGCTGGCCCGTTCTATCTCTTTCATACGCATACATACAGTTCAGCACCCATAACTGTAATTATTTCTATCACGGTTATTTTTTGCGACAAAACAAAAAGCGTGGGCACTGCTATTGTCCGTCCCACTGCTTTAGGCTCTCGCATTGCCCGATATGTTAGAACGAACAACGAGAGTCCACGCCGATATGAATATACCAACCTCCTCTACATTAAAATGTATCCTTTGAGTTACTCAAGGATAGTATTAACGTATTAAAGGTGTGGATACAGTTCACACCACGGACATCTACGTTGCCTTGTTCTTTGAACATATCTAGGATTTGCGAGATTCTAAGCAGTCAAAGACAAAACGTTAGTAAACGCCTTTTTAAATGTCGTGTTTAGCTCACCCAAGACTAATTTGTCCATAAACAAAAGAATTGGTATGTGCTCAAACAGCTACAAATATACAAAATAATATTGAAAAAGATGTAAAAAAAACGACAAAAAAACGACAAAAAAACAAGTTTCTTTATATTTCCTTTAATTTCCTTGTATCACCTCCTTATAAAGAATATAAGTTATATAGCTATAATTTTGTTGTCAGATAACAACTTAATCAACTTCAAAACAAGGATTTATGGAATCAAACAGCAATGACAATTACGTGCTGGTCCTGGAAGACCGCACGGAGGTAAAGAACGAAAAGGAAGCAGGAAAACTCTCCGTAGTTTCTGGTATTGACGACAAGGGAAACCTCAAGACCACAGAGGCTGCTGCTGCCAATCAGGCTGCGTTCTTGAAGTTCAACAACAAGGACGGGCTTCTGAAGAACTTCATGACAAACTTCCTCAAACAGTTCAATAACCCGACTCATTTCGGGTTGTACAAGGTATTGGCAGACAATGTGGAGCAGGGCGTGGACAACCTGCGTACTATGTTACAAAGCCGTGAGAAGCCTGAAAGCAATCAGCAGCTGGCAGAGATTGGGGTGTCCTTTGATGATTATCTGCCGCAAAAGAAGAATACCACTGCCATCGACCCCGAGAAAGTGGACTGGAAGATGCTCGACAACCTTGGACTGTCCCGTGAGAGATTGGAACAGGGCGGAGAACTGGAAAAAATGCTTAATTGGCAAAAGACCAACCTCGTAACGATTTCCGTTCCTATTGGCGACACGACCATCTATACCGAAGCACGCCTTGCTTTCCGCACGGACGATAACGGCAATATCGGTTTGGCAATTCATCCTTTGAGAAAAGAACCACAGCTTGATTTTCCCTATATGGGCTACAAGTTCTCTCCCGAAGAAAAGGAGGCACTTCTCGCTACGGGCAATCTCGGTAAAACCATCGAAGTGACTCCCAAGAACGCTGAGCCTTTTTCTGCTTACGTTTCTATTGACCCACAAACGAATGAAATCATAGCCCTGCGTGCCGACCGAGTGAACATCCCCAAGGAAATCAAGGGCGTAACGCTCTCTGATGCCCAGTACAAAGACCTTGTGGAAGGCAAAGCCGTGAAGGTGGAAGGTATGACTGCCAAGAGCGGCAAGTCTTTTAATGCCACGCTTCAGGTCAATGCCGAGAAGAAAGGCATTGAATTTATCTTCGACAACAACCGTGGATTTAAGGAACGCCAGCAGCAGACACAGCAGCAAGGCGTGCCCCATAAGCTCTGCGGACTGGAACTATCAGAAAAACAGCGTGAAGCCTTGGATAGCGGTCGCACACTATATCTAAAGAATATGGTGGACAAACAGGGACAACCTTTCAACGCATACGTCCGCATGGACAAGGAACAGAACCGCCCACGCTTTTATAAATGGAATCCCGACAAGAAGCAGGAAACCGGCAAGGAAAAGGTGGTTGCCGTAGCCGAAGAACACAAAACACAGGTAGCTGTCAATAACCACGGCAAGACGAATGAAGCCACGAAGAATGTGAAAGAGCCTCTGAAGACTGGACAGACACAGCCTACTGCTGCCCAAAAACAAAAGCAGGACGAAAACAAGCAGAAGAAGTCCCGTGGACGTAAGATGTAATCCTTAATTCTATTATCGACTATGACAACTTGTATTATTGCCG
>NZ_AJIN01000049.1:0-30034 GCF_000257925.1 Prevotella sp. oral taxon 306 str. F0472 | reverse complement strand
TGCGGCAATAGCTCAGTTGGTAGAGCACGACCTTGCCAAGGTCGGGGTCGCGAGTTCGAGTCTCGTTTGCCGCTCTTTGATATTCTGAAAGGCTTTTTAGTTATCTCAAAACTAATGCCCAGGTGGCGGAATTGGTAGACGCGCACGTTTCAGGTGCGTGTGTTTCACGACGTGCAGGTTCGAGTCCTGTTCTGGGCACGGAAGTTCTTTGAATATTATAGGCATATTGGAGAGGTGGCGGAATTGGTAGACGCGCTACTTTGAGGGGGTAGTGAAAATTGCTTCGTGGGAGTTCGAGTCTCCTCCTCTTCACATGCAGATTTTGGTAAGTAATTACTTACATTGTATGCGGCAATAGCTCAGTTGGTAGAGCACGACCTTGCCAAGGTCGGGGTCGCGAGTTCGAGTCTCGTTTGCCGCTCTTATTTGTTAGAAAGAGAAACATACATAACATTATCTTTATGAATTTATATTTACGGTATTTCGATAGTGAAGTATTAGTGCATAATGTTGAAGAGGCGTTAGATTTTTTGAGTTCTATTCCTGATATTCAACTCACTCCAGAATTGGAAGATGATATTAGGAATTATGCAGCGAGTGATGTATTCTATCCTAAACGTTATAAGGTTCGTCCTCGTGTTTATTTTATTGTCATAAAGACAGAGGCTCCTAGTATGATGGATTTTAAACAGAAGAAAGCATTGCGTCCTAGCGTTGATAATATACAGCGTAAGGAGAATCCTGCAATTATGCATCTTAATGAAGAACGTGAGGGCTGGTATGAAGGGGCACTTGATTTCAAGCGTGTTGTTTTAATACCATCTACAGGTAAGCACGAATATAGGGACACTCATTTTGTTGTACAATGCAAGGCTGTTTCAGGCTGGGATTGTTATACACGTATGGTTGAATACTTGAAGGAGAGGGTTGACAATAGAAGTCAGTTCCCTTCAGCTAAAGGTAAGAACTTTAGATTTAAGTATTTGGGAATGTGGAAGTAAAGAATTTCTCTTTCTTTTAGATTTGTGCTATATGAACAAAGTGATGTTAATTGGTAATGTTGGTCGTGAACCAGAAGTGCGCTATTATGATGCGGATCAATGTGTTGCTACCTTTACGTTAGCTACAACAGAGCGTGGATATGAGCTTCCTGGTGGAACGAAAGTTCCTGATCGTACTGATTGGCATAATATAGTACTATTTAAGAGCTTGGCAAAGTATGCCGAACAATACATTCATAAGGGCGACAAGCTATATGTTGAAGGACGTATAAGGAATCGTTCTTATGATGATAAAAAAGGGGTGCGCCGACAGGTTACAGAAATCTATGTGGATAATCTTGAATGGTTAAGTGCATCTCGAAAGATGGAAAATGCGTCAGAAGAGAAGAATAAAGATGCTGATAATTCCATCTCTGATAATAACAAATTACCTTTTTAATGGATAGTTTTCTATTAGATATATCTTCTTATATCACCGTTAATCCAATAAGTCCAAGTATACTTGTTTCTATCCTCTTGGCATTCTTTCTTATCCTTTTATCTGGCTTTGCTAGTGCGTCAGAGATAGCCTTTTTTAGTTTGTCTCCAGCAGATTTAGAGGCTATGGACCCAGATAAAAGCCCATTGGATATGTTGGTTCAGAAACTTCGTGATGATAGTGAGCGCACACTGGCAACTATTCTTATAACGAATAACCTTGTTAACGTGACCATCATCATGTTGTGTAATTATATTCTCACCAATTTACTAACATTTAGTGCAGAATGGTTACAATTTCTGTGTGTTACGATTCTATTAACCTTCTTGTTGTTACTTTTTGGTGAGATTATTCCTAAAGTATATGGTAATACGAATCCACTTGCCTTCTGTCGTAAGGCAGTGAAAGGGGTTATGTTCTTTCGTAAGTTATTTTGGCCGATAGAGACAATTCTTTTAAAGAGTGGTGCTTTCGCAGAGAAAGTCTTACAGAAAGAGAATAGGCAATTATCAATCGATGATTTGGAACAAGCACTGGAGCTTACCGATAAGAGCGACATCAAAGATGAGCAAAGTATGTTGCAGGGCATTATACGTTTTGGTGATGAGACCGCAAAGGAGGTGATGACTTCTCGCCAAGACATAATAGACCTTGATATACGCTGTTCTTATGAGGATGTGTTGAAGTGTATTGTTGATAACAACTACTCCCGTATCCCTGTTTATCAGGATAATAAAGACAATATTCGAGGCGTTCTTTACATCAAAGACTTGCTTCCTCATCTATCAAAGCCAGCTAACTTTAGATGGCAAAGCTTGATACGCCCCTCTTACTTTGTTCCTGAAACGAAGAAGATTGACGACCTTTTACGTGAGTTCCAAGAGAACAAAGTTCATATTGCAATCGTTGTGGATGAGTTTGGTGGAACCAGTGGTATAGTTACGCTCGAAGACATCTTAGAAGAGATAGTCGGGGAGATTAATGATGAGTACGACGAGGAAGAGCATAATTACACAAAATTAGACGCTAATAGTTATATCTTTGAAGGTAAAACCTTATTGAATGACTTTACCAAAATACTCAATCTTCCAGATGATGAGTTTGATGACGTAGAAGGTGACGCTGATTCACTCGCTGGTTTATTGTTGGAGATCAAAGGCGATTTCCCTGCAGTGCATGAGATTTTGAAGTATAAGCGATATACCTTTGAAGTATTAGAGATAGATGAACGTCGTATTAGTAAAGTCAAGGTGATCATAGGTTGTGAGGATAACGAGTGACGTTTTTGATAAAATCACTATCGGTCTTTTGCCGATAGACAAAGGGCGAAAGGCAGAGAAAGAAGGCGAGCAACGTCTTCTTTTTGCTATGTTGGGTTATATTCCTGTTATCAATCATAATGAGGATGGTAAACCAACTATCGAGGGTTATCACATTAGTATATCTCACACCATTGGTTATGTTGCTATTATCCTTTCCACGGACTTTGAAGTAGGGATTGACATTGAGTATGTGTCCAATCGTGTGAGTCGTATCATCTCTCGTTACCTTCGCTCTGACGAGCCCTTCACCGATTTACGTTCCCAGCTTATAGCTTGGTGTGCAAAGGAAACCACCTATAAACTGTTTTCAGAAGAGCACTTAGCCCTTCAAGAGATGAAGGTAAATGTTGCCTTAGACCATGTTGCCAACCTTAGAAGTAATATCGACATAAAGTTTGTAAGCGAAGTTACACATGATTATGTGTTAACTTATGCGTGGAAATAAGTAGCATCGAAGTAATCGTTTAACCTTTAAAGCTATTTGCGTTTAGCCTTAATCAATCGACTAATGATAAGTTATCATTTTCGGTGTTATTAGTTGATTGTTCAAAAAAAAACAGTATCTTTGTAACTTCAAGTCAATAAAAGATATAGAGCTAAGGCAAATTAAACAGATATGACTGATAAGATATCCAGCAAGAAGATAACTCGTAAGCGTGGAGCAAAAGCCCAAAAGGCACCACTAAAGAGTCGTACCATATCGAACGACCTCATCCCTATCGAAGAAGAGACATGGTTATTACAGCCAATTGCTGTGACAATGATGCGTCATGACTACTCGCTAATTCAAGTCCGCATCCTCGTTTCTATTGTTGAGAGTTTACAAGATATTTTGCATGGAATCTTAAAGAGCAAACGAGGCTTTCAGTTAGATTTGTTTCAGACAGATGAGCTTGATGAAGATGGAAGAATGCCGATTAAGTTGCCTTTCAAAGAATTAGGTGTTGACCCTAACCATTATCCTCAACTTCGCAATTCATTGAAGATGTTAGCTTCCATCCCTGTTGAGATACCTTATAAGACGAGTGAAGGGCGTAAGTACACGAAGGCAACTAACCTTTGTGATGTATATATTCCCGAAGACCGTTCCTATAATAAGTATGCTATTTTAAAGTTGGATCATACAGTAGCTGAACGTCTGGTTTCTTTAGATTTAGGTTATCATAAGTTTGGTAAGCAGATTGTCTTTGCTTGTAAGAATAGATACACACAGCGCATCTATATGTTTATCGAGTCATGGGCAGATAAGGGGCGTGCCGTCATTGCAACATTAGATTTCCGCAAGATGTTACGTCTTGAGAATAATTATAAAAAGTTCTCTGACTTCTGCCGTCGAGTACTCGATCCTGCCATGCAAGAGTTGAAGGAATTATCCGAGAAAGGTTCTTGTGATTGTTTCTTTGAGTATGACAAGAAGTATGATCATGGGCAACGTGGTGGCGAACCCGACCGTTTAATCTTTTTCATCCATCGTACTAAGGACAAGATGAATGCGCAGTTAGAGAACATGATACAAGCACAACGTCGTCAGTTCCAGCAGTACCTTGTGCAGTATTTTAATTTTACTCCAGCGAACGCCCAACAGATGGCTGATCGTATAACTGCCGATAACTATCAAGAGGCTGTTCAGAAACTAATGAGCTTACGTGACCGCTTCTCTAAGACTGTCGTTCAAGATAAGGCTGCCTACACCTTTAAGAGTTTAGATGAATTATTAAGATCTAAAGAAATTCCTAATACAATCGTTGAGGAAGTAGAGTAATGCGACTATAGTATAGGAACATTCCCTTCGTAATTAGGAATTTACCTATTGTGTATTTAAACGTTATCAGCTATCTTTGTCATTGTAAAATAAAGGTAGTTATTAACTTAATATGATAGCAATGGATAGAAGATTTTTATATACAATAGCATTGGCGTTTACAAGTTTAAGTCTAACTTCTTGTGGCTCTCTATTCTCAGTAGGAATGGGTGTAGGTGGTCCTGTGGGAGCAGTTGGAAGTGTGTATGATGATTCTTATGGTCGTTATGATGATTACGGCGATAGTTATTATCGTCTCGGCTATGAAGAAGCTCGTCGACAAGCTTTATTCTTATCTGATAAGATGGCTTATGAGTTACGTTTGAACGACGCTCAATATGCAGCTGTCTATGAGATTAACTTAGACTATTTACTGAACTTACAGGGAGGCAACTCTTTATATGGTAGTTACTGGGATCAACGAAACAGAGATTTATACTTTGTGTTGAATACTAACCAGTATAATTACTTTACAAGGGAAGACTACTTCTATCGTCCAGTTTATTGGAGTAACAACAATTACTATTACCGCGTTTATTCGCGTTATGGTGATCGCAATTACTTCTACCGTACATGTCCTTCGGAGTATTATTCTTATAGGGGTGGTCGTCCAAGTAGCTATTATCAAAGCCAGTTTGGTTCCCGTAGGGATCAAGCTCCAATGCCAAGCAGTACAAGGGTTTATCAAAATCCTTATCCAAATGGTGGTTCCTGGAATGCGCCCAACTCACCTAGAACTGACAGCCAGCAAGGGAATCGCAGTTTTGGTAATGCTACTCGAGAGAACATGGATATGAACAATACGAGGAGTAGTACGCCAAATAACACTTACTCACGTCCTAACAATCAGTCGTTTGGGAACGCTAGACGTGAGGCGCCATCTCCTTCTTATTCTCCTTCGCAGAGTACACCAGTTTTCCCTCAACAGCCAAGCAATGAGAATAGAGCTTCATTTGGTAACGCACGGAGGATGGACTCACCGAGTCAACCTTCAGTTGGAAGCCAATCACCTTCAAGCACAGGTGCTTCTAGTTCGTCAACTGGGAGTGTATTTGGAGGTCATAGATAAATTAAAGAATATATGAGAATAACGGACATTAACCGATCGAGAGTAGCCACTGCAATGGTCAGAGGCTACTTTCATTCTTTCTTCTCTGGGCAGATAGATGCTTTGTCATCCGACAAGAAGAAATTAGAACCACGAGAGTATAAGCAGTTGTTAGTTAATAACTTCGATAACCTGTCTTCACAATTTGTATCGGTACTATTCCCCGTTCTCATTCGTTTGAATTATGATGACTTTGATAAGGTGACTACTGATATGAAACGTAGGCATTTCTCCTCTTCTACTTCTTCAAAGTTGCTCTTGCGCTATGCTTGTGGATCAAAGGAATTATACGACTTGGTTACTGCGGAATATCAGAAAAACGTCTTTGCTTTAATGGAAGGGCATTTGTTGACAAAGGAGGAGTTCTTTGCTTCTTGCCCTAGCTTGCAGGCAGACGATACAGTTCCTGTTTCTTTAGCCATTCGCTCTGTGGTGCGTGTACAGATGCAAGCGTATGTAACTGGCGTTACAAGTGCACAAGCATCTACGAACGACTTGCGACAAGCAACAATCTATCGTTTAATGCTATCGGGCATGGAATCTTTGTTACATGATTCACCTATTCTTCTCGAGGAGGAGAATTTAGAAATGATGTTCCGCAAGGCTTCATTAAACTCTGAAAACTTCGAAAGATTAATGGATGAAATGACTATGGCTTACACGGAATTAGTGTAGACATTTGGCTATTTATGTGCGCATAAGTAGTCTGGCTTCTGTAATCTTACTATAAGTTTACTCCTATATATTAACATCCTCGTTTGCCCACTCAATTTAAAGAGCTTTGGACAAAAGAGGATGTTTGTTTCTGTTGGTTTAACAAAAGAAAGATTGTTCTTCACTCAGAAGAAACTTCTTTACTTAAAGCTTCCCTGCGTCTCCCAAGTAACTATCCTTGAATCCAAGAAAATACAACACACCATCAAGCCCGATAGTTGTTATATTTTGTTCGGCAGTAGCTTGCACACGGGGCTTTGCATGGTAAGCAATGCCCAATCCCGCTTCTGAAATCATGGGCAAGTCATTAGCTCCATCGCCTACAGCAATCGTTTGTGCGAGATTGACTTTCTCAACTTGAGCCAGTAGCTTCAATAGTTCTGCCTTGCGTTTTCCGTCAACTATATCACCGAGGTAACGCCCAGTTAACTTATTATGCTCATCTATTTCTAGTTCGTTTGCATAGACATAATCAATACCATATTTGCGTTGTAAGAACTCACCAAAATATGTAAATCCACCGCTGAGAATAGCTATTTTATAACCACATTGTTTCAGCACATTCATCAATCTGTCTACGCCTTCCGTAATTGGCATTGACTCTGCAATATCTTTCATTACGCCAGCATCTAAGCCCTTCAATAGTGCTACACGTTCAGCGAAACTCTCTTTGAAATCAATCTCACCACGCATCGCACGTTCTGTGATCTCTGCCACTTGTTCGCCAACACCAGCTCGCTTTGCAAGTTCATCAATACACTCGGTCTGAATAAGTGTCGAATCCATGTCAAAGCAGATGAGTCTGCGCATACGACGATACATATCATCCTTCTGTAGAGAACAATCAATACCTTGTTCATGGCTCATTTGCATCAACTCTGCTTGTAAGCGTTGATAATCGGTAGGGGTTCCTCTAAGTGAAAACTCAATGCAGGCTCTGACGTGCAAGTAATGTTTCTTAATACTTTGCCGTCCAGTAAGGCGTCGTACAGCATCAATGTTAAAGCCATGCGCCGAGATGATTTGTGCCGTTGCTTGTATGTTCCTTGCCGACAACGATCGCCCAATAATAGTAAGGATGTATCTGTTCTTACCTTGTTGATTCACCCATTCCTCATACTCATCGTCACTGATTGATGCAAAACCAATGTTTACACCAATTTCTGTAGCTTTGAAGAGCAAGTCTTTCATCACCTGCCCTGAGCTTTGTTTGTCAATTCTGATGAGAATACCGAGTGATAGGGTGGAGTGAATATCCGCCTGACCAATGTCTAAGATGTGTGCGTCATATTGTGCAAGTATTTCCATGATAGACGCTGTTAGTCCAGGTCGATCTTGCCCTGTTACCCTGATTAATATTTGTTCTTCTTGTGTGTTTGTCTTTTCTTCCATATCAAATCTTTGTTCATGCAAAAGTACTGATTAATTATGACGTGAGCAAATGTTCTAGCAAACTACATTAGGATTATCTTCGGTTTACTCCCGTGTGCAGGATGATAGTCTGATTTTAAGTACGATCCACTTCTAAGTTTAAGTACATTTGATGTCTAAGTTAAAGTACGCTTGACGTTTAACTTAAAGTATAAATCGACTTTAAGTTAACGTGAAAATTAACTCTAAATTGGAAGCTAGTTAGTATTATATTAAAAGTTTAATATTAACTACTATATAATTGATTATCAATTTATAATAGATAGTTTATACATGATAAACTATAAGTTTTGTTCAAGTTAAGGTTAATGTTTTATTGAGGCGAAAGTTACCCCTATGAAGTCCTACGACTTTTCTATAAAATAAAGTATTGATTAGTACTTAATGGTTATGAAACTAATGAACAAATAAAGGTTGTGTCTTCATGTAGATATTGTCTATAGTATTTTGATGACAGACTAAAAGTAAAGACAGACAGCCTCGTCTATTTATTAAAGCAAATGTGCTTCAGTTAGGCGAAAGCGTCTGTCCCTACTTATTGTATAAACGATTTATCTCTTTGTGAGATACCTCATCTTTACTTCTTCATCTGTTGCTTTAGTAGTGTTGGAATCTCACTCGTCTCACGTGCAACAGGAACACCAACAGCCTCAAACGCAGCTATCTTTTCGCTTGCAGAGCCAGAGCCACTTGAAATTATAGCACCAGCATGCCCCATTTGTTTGCCCGGAGGAGCTTGTTGTCCAGAGATGAAGACAGCTACGGGTTTAGTTACATGCTCCTTTATAAACTTTGCGGCACGTTCTTCAGCGTCACCACCAATCTCACCAATGAGTGCAATGCTATCCGTCTCTGGGTCATCTTGGAACATCTGTAATAGTTCTTCAAAGTAAAGACCTACAACAGGGTCACCACCAACGCCAACGGCTGTTGATTGTCCGAGCCCTGCTTGTGTGAGGTTATGCACTACCTCATAAGTTAAAGTACCGCTACGACTGATGACGCCAGTATGTCCTTTCTTAAAGATGTTTGTTGGCATAATACCAGCCATGCTCTCTTCTGGAGATATCAAGCCAGGGCAGTTAGGTCCGATAACCTTTACACCATGAACTTTAGCATAATGCTGTGCAGCTACAGCGTCGAGCGTTGGTACACCTTCGGTAATACAGATGACAAGTTGAATGCCGCCATCAATCGCTTCTAGCATAGCATCCTTAGCGAAAGGTGCAGGAACAAAGATAATAGAAGTGTTTGCTTGTGTTGCAGCCACCGCATCTTTCACCGTGTTGAAAACAGGGATACCACAGACTTCTTGTCCAGCCTTGCCAGGAGAAGTACCACCCACAACATTGGTTCCATACTCTTTCATCTTTGATGCGTGAAAACTACCATCACGACCAGTTATACCTTGTACAATTAGTCTTGTATTTTTGTTGATCAGAATACTCATAATATCTTATTTAAAGTTGTTTACTTAGTTCAACTGCCTTGTGTCCAGCATCTGCCATAGAGGTGGCAACATTGAAGTGGGTTCCTTCTAATATTGCCCTTCCTTCCGCCTCGTTGGTACCAGTGAGTCGGATGACAATAGGAATGTCGGTTTGAATCACCTTGAACGCTTCAAGCAAGCCCTTAGCAACGTCATCGCAACGGGTAATTCCACCAAAGATGTTAATGAGAACAACCTTTACATGCTTGTCGGCTAATAAGAGCTTCATGGCTTCAACAATCTTCTCGGGGTTAGAGCTACCACCAATATCAAGGAAGTTAGCTGGTTCGCCACCATAGAGTTTAATCATATCCATCGTAGCCATTGCAAGACCAGCACCATTAACCATACAACCGATTGAGCCTCCAAGGTTAACGTAACTGAAGCCCTTATCCTTAGCCTCACGCTCTTTCTTTTCCTCTGCTGTAGGCTCGAAGAGTTCTGCTATATCAGGATGGCGGAAGAGAGCATTATCATCAAAGGTCATCTTAGCGTCGATGGCTTTTAGTGTACCTTCCTGTGTCATCACGAGAGGATTTATCTCTGCAAGTGAGGCATCCTTTTCGACGAAGAGTTTATAAAGGTTCTTGAAGATAGGCACCGCTTGCTTCACTTGTGCCATATCATCGAATAACTTGAATGCTGCTTCACGTGCGAGGAAGTCAGACATACCAATAGTTGGATCAATGACAATCTTCTCAATCTTCTCTGGTGTCTCTTTTGCCACTTGCTCGATATCCATACCACCGGCACGACTCAACATCAACATAGGGCACTTCGACTTGCGATCAACAAGAATACTCATGTAGTACTCAGAGGCAATGTTAACAGCTTCGCTAACTAGGACGCGATCAACAATGAACCCTTTAATGTCCATACCTAAGATAGCTTCTGCATGTTGGCGAATCTCTTCTTCACTACTTCCAAGTTTAACACCACCGGCCTTACCACGACCGCCCGTGTGTACTTGTGCTTTTACTACCGCTTTTGCTAAACCTAATTGTTTATACGCAGCAACAGCCTCATCCGGTGTTCGACAAACGATGTTGCGATCTACCGGTAGTCCATAAGATGCAAAGATACTCTTTGCTTGGTATTCATGTACCTTCATAAGATTTGTTTTAAATTATAAACTATAGTTTAGGTGTTTTGTAAATCAATTGAATGTGAATCAATAGTCTTTAGCTACTCTTTCTCCACGTAAGACAGCCAAGGCATTCTCTGTTAGTGCGAGCATCTCATCTTGACCAGGATAAACATGCACTGGAGCAAGATATTCTATTCGACGTTTAAGGCGGTCGATGATGTAATCGCTCTTTGCCATTCCACCCGTGAGAAGGATGGCATCAACTTTACCATATAGAACAGCCCCTTCTGCGGCTATGTTCTTCGCAACATGCCATATCATTGCAGACACGATTAACTCTGCATGTTTATCGCCAGCCTTAATCCAGTTCATGACCTCTCTTAGGTCATTTGTACCAAGATGTGCGATTAAACCAGCCTGCCCACTGACTCTGCCTAGTAATTGGCTTTCAGTGTATTTACCACTAAAACAAAGGCGTATTAAGTCGGCTGCTGGGAGACTACCCGCACGTTCGGGTGAGAAGGGACCTTCACCATCAAGGGCATTATTAGCATCGATGGCTCGACCATGATTGTGGGCGGCAATTGATATTCCACCACCAAGATGACAGATGATAAGGTTGAGTTTCTCGTATGTAGTACCTATATCTTTGGCGTATCGTCTACCAATGGCTTTCTGATTCAAAGCGTGCCAGATACATGCACGAGGCATTAGAGGAGAACCAGAGATACGGGCTTCGGGCTCTAATTCGTCAACTACACCAGGATCGGCAACAAAACTTTTGCAACCGGGGATGTCACGTGCAATCTCGTCTGCAATCATACAACCTAAGTCACAGGCATGCTGATGAATAGCTTGCTGCTGGTCAAGTATCATTTCTTCCGTAATGGTGAATACACCACTTGACACGGGTTTAGCTAATCCGCCTCGTCCGATAACTGCATCAAAGTCAAGAGGAATATTGCGTTTCTTTAATTCTTCAATAACAAGTTGCTTTCTAAAGTGAAATTGATCTGTAATCTTCTTGAAAGTACTTAGTTCTTCTCTTGAATGGGGTATGTCTGCAACAAAGACAGGTTCATCGTCATTCGCTAAGGAGATTTTGGTTGAGGTTGAGCCTGGGTTAATAGCTAGGATCTTGTATGCCATAATGTTTTATTGGGTTATATTGGGAAGGGTAATAACCTTATTTTACTATGAGACTTGCAAGTGCAAGACTATATAACTTGGAGGTAATAGTATCGCCTCTGCTAGGGAGAACTACTGGTGCCATTGTTCCTTGAAGTACACCTGCGACCTCAGCATGACAGAAGAGCGTGATAGTTTTATAGAATAGGTTGCCCGACTCTATATTGGGGAAGATAAGTGCGTCAGCCTCTCCGTTGATAGGTGAGTTGATTTGTTTAATCTCCATTGCTTCCTTAGAGCATGAAGTCTTTAAATCTAAGGGTCCATCTATCTCACACTTACCGAAAACTCCTGCTTTCGCATCTTCTTTTAATGTTAGATAATTTGCCGTATGAGGGAAGTGTTTGGTATCGACCTTCTCGGAGCAATGTATTAGAGAGATTTTAGGGCAAGTGATGTTGAAAGCATGGCAAAAGTCAACAAGATATTGTACTTGAGCTTTACGCTGTTCATCCGTAGGATAAGGAATCACAGCAGCATCAGTAAAGAATATTAGTTTGTTATACTCTGCTAATTTAGCAACAGCAATATGGGTTAAGACAGCCCCTTTAGGTAATATACCGAGTTCCTTATCTAATATAGCGCGTAGGAGGACATCTGTATTGACAAAACCTTTCATTATTATATCGGCTTGCTTCTCTCGGATAAGTGCCACAGCCTTACGTGAAGCCTCATCAGGAGACCCCACAATAATAGTTTCAAAGCCTTCCTTTTGTGCAAAAGTATTCTGTGTAATTTCAGAGCATATCAATATGGGCTTTATAAAACCTTCGTTGGCTGCTAATAAGACAGCTTCTTGTGTGTGGCTCTCTTCTGGCCATACAACAACTACACGTTTACGAATATGTTTCTCTTTGAGCAGACTTATTAGTTGTTTAAAGTCTTTGATACTTCTTTCTTTTTCTGGCATGTTCTGTTGATATTTAAGTAGTAGTATGATAACGCAACAAAGATACTATTTTGTTTTGATATATAGATTCATTTTAAGGAAAAAACTGATTAAAATTCTTTTATTCCCATTAGTTGCAGTATATTTGCAGCCAAATTAGAGTCTATATGAAACGTCTACTTTTCTTTTTCTTAACGTGTATGGTTGTTGTTATTGGTTTTGCACAGACAACTAATCATACGCATATTCCTAAGGATGCTATTTTCTATAATGCACGTTGGCAAGGAGTTGCCACGGAAAATAAGGCGGCGTATTATCGTGTTCTTACTGTAGATAATAGAGGGGCTAAGATGTTCTATGACTATTACATTACGGGGCAGTTGCGTGCAGAGAAGCATTACATAAGCATCAATCGTCAAGATGATAAACTAACGAAGTTAGAGGGAGTGTGCCGTACGTTTTATAAGTCAGGTAAGGTAGAGTCTGTAATGCAATATAAGAATGGTGTAGCTAATGGGCGTGCCCTTTCTTTCTTTCCTAGTGGGAAAGTTGGTATGAAACTGAATTATCGTAATGGTGTTTTAGATGGATCTTGTTATGCTTATAATGAACAAGGTAGGGTAGAGTACACAACTATCTGGCGTGACGGCTCTCGTATATCAGACTCAAAGGGCGGCAAAGATTACTATATAAATAAGGTGACGAATGAAGATGAGTTTTGTGAGCGGTATCGTGTAAGGGAGCGTGTAACCATGGCGCAATCTAGACAGGTAAACACATCAACGCTTGATGACAAGAAGATTGACAAGCGTGAAGCCCCTGCAAGTAAAGTTACATCTTCTACAATAAAGAAGGATGAGAGCCAGCAATCGAATAAAGCATCAGTTCCGCAACAGAAAGTCTCCAAAGAAATGACAGAAGAAGAGCGATTGATAGCAGAGGTGAAATATCCTGATGCACCAGTGGATGTTACGGAATCATCGAAAGGTAATTCTTCGAAGGAAGAGAAGGTCAAAGTAGCAACTATTCCAGATGAATGTTTGTTTCCATTCCCTTACTTATGTCACATCTTACTAGATGATACTGAACGTTTGAAGGATATACCCTCTTTGGTTGCATTGAGTAAAGTGTTTGCGTTGAAAGATTCACAAACCATCAATGGGTATAGTACTCAGAAAGAGATTATCTTCCATCACAATATGTATTATGATGAACAGAGTGGTCAAGATAAGGTCGTCGGTAAACAACCAAGACAAATAGGCTATTTAGGAACCTATGTTGATCGTCAATTAATGTTAGAACGCATTAACCTATTTACTTGGTCTTCAGATGAAATGTTATCATTTGCTCGACAAGCTATTGAGGCTGGTTATCATGTTTTAGGTGGAGGAGATTATCAGTCCTTAGATGGTAACTTTATCTTAGAGCCTAAGAGTTCGAAGGTCAGTGACGGCTCTCGATCTGTTCTTATTACCTTTACGCATCAGCCCAATCTTTATGGAGGTCTTTACCATATTCAAATGGATGTAAGATGATAAAATGAGGTGATTTTATAAAGTTGAGATAAATAAGTTGTGAGATATGTGGTGAATTGCAAATTTTTGTCTATATTTGCAGCATCAACGTAATTGTGAATTAAAGAAACTTAGGTGTGTCTCTTAGTCTTTCCTTTCTGATACACTAAATATAACGACAACATATCGAATATGAAAGTAATTGAGAAACTTTGGAATTGGTATTTATCTGCCAATGCTTTGCCTTATTGGGTTATTTTAGCCATTGATATCTTTATCTGTTATTTCTCAGGTTTATTCGTCTTTTGGTTGTATTCTCATGGTGCTTTGGCTTGGAGTTATATTGCATTGTTCTCTAAGACAATCCTTATTTATATGATCTTCAACCTGATTGGTTTTAGAATCTTCCATACCTATTCAGGAATCATTCGATACTCCTCTTTTGTTGATTTACAGCGTGTAGGTTTAGCAATGTTATCTTCTTTAATTGTTGCTGAAGCCATGCACTATGTTATTTATTATTGGGATCTTGATTTCATTCGACTTCAAGGACGACAGATAGCGGCAATGTATCTAGTTGCTACAATTGGAATGATGTTGTTTAGAATTGTTGTTAAGTCTCTATATGATGTTCTCTTCAATACGGGCGGTGGTATGCGTACGCTCATCTATGGTGTGAAAGATGGTGGTATCGGTTTAGCCAAGAGCATTCGAAGTAGTAAACCTAATAAGTTTACTTTGAAGGGCTTTATAGCTCATGATTCAACTTTCAAAGGACGTATCTTGATGGGAGAAAAGGTCTATATAGTAGATGATGATTTGGCAGAAATTATCAGGGAGTTGAAGATTAAGGCAGTCTTAGTTTCTCCTTTACAGAATGAGCATTTCCGTGATGACCAAAAGCTACAAGATGTCTTGTTAAGTCAAGGCGTCCAGATCTTTATGAGTGAAGGCGAAAAGGAATGGAGTCAGGATGATGATTATTCAAATGTACAACTAAAGGAGATTAGTATTGAGGACCTTCTCCCACGTGACCAGATTCGTGTAGATATGGATTCTATCGGTGCTCTCCTGCGTGGAAAGAAGATTATGATTACTGGTTCTGCAGGTAGTATTGGTTCTGAAATGGTGCGCCAGATTGCCATTTATAATCCTGCGGAATTGATACTGATTGATCAAGCCGAAACGCCACAACATAATATTCGATTGATGATGCACTTTGAGTGGCCTAATATAACAGCTCATACGATAGTTGCAAGTATTGCTAATGCTGATCGTATGGATAAGATTTTCCAAACATATAAGCCTGATTACGTGTTCCATGCAGCTGCTTATAAGCATGTGCCCATGATGGAGAATAATCCATCAGAGAGTATTCAAAATAACGTTTGGGGAACGAAAGTTATAGCTGATTTGAGTGTTAAGTATGGCGTTAAGAAGTTTGTTATGATATCTACAGATAAAGCTGTAAATCCAACGAATGTGATGGGTTGCTCTAAACGAATCTGTGAGATATATTGCCAGAGCTTAAACAAAATGATTAACGAACAAGCTAATGGTAAACCAGTGACGCAGTTTGTAACAACTCGTTTTGGTAACGTATTAGGCTCTAATGGATCTGTTATTCCTTTGTTTGAGAAGCAGATTAAGGCAGGTGGTCCTGTTACGGTTACTGACCCAAAGATTATTCGTTTCTTTATGCTTATTCCAGAGGCTTGTAAACTCGTGTTGGAAGCTGGTACACATGGTAGTGGAGGAGAGATATTTGTCTTTGATATGGGTAAACCCGTAAAGATAGCAGATCTAGCGAAACGAATGATAAAACTCTCTGGAGCAAAGAATGTTGAGATTAAGTATACTGGTTTGCGTGCAGGTGAGAAGCTCTATGAAGAAGTTTTGAGCACAACAGAGAATACTCTTCCTAGTTTCCATGAGAAGATTCGTATAGCAAAAGTACGTGAGTATGACTTCAAAGAGGTTGAGGCTCAGATTAATTCTCTTATCTCTTTGAGTCACACATACGATGATATGGCTATCGTTGAAAAGATGAAAGAGATAGTACCAGAGTATGTAAGTAATAACAGCAAGTATTCTATATTGGATAAGCAAACTGTAAGCAATAAATAATGGATAAAGCCTATTCTATATTCCTGAGCCTAGTAAAAAGTGAGTTATGGCAAACTCCTTTAGATTTGAGTTTATCTCATTCCGAGTTTACTGATGTTTACAACATTGCTTCAAAGCAAGCAATGTTAGGCATACTTGCTGCAAGTTTGATTCGTAATGACGTACAGTTAGAGAGACAGGATGTACTTAAAATCCTGACGATTCAAGGTACGATAGCGAAAAGCAATAGAGCATTGAATGCAGAGTTGGAAAGGTTGCGTTGTCTGTTGGATAAGAATAAAATAGATGCGATTGTTGTAAAAGGGCAAACTATAGGTATCTATTATCCTGATCCTCTTTCGCGTACACCAGGCGATATTGATTTCTATTGTGACAAAAAGAATCTAGCAAAGGTTATTCCCGCTATTGCGCAGGATTGGGGAATTAATATTAATGTTGAACCAACCGATCAACATTTTGAAATAAACCACAACTCTATAACATTGGAGCTGCATCATTGCTTGATGAGATTTGCTAGTCATAAGTCCCAAAAGATATGGAATCGTATCTTCGAGAATCTCAAGCCTTCGTTTGTCAATGTTAATGGCTCTTCTATTCAAACATTAGAACCAACATTAAATCTCCTTTATACCTTCCTGCATCTTTATCATCATCTGATAGAATTAGGTGTAGGTTTGCGCCAATTCTGTGATGTTGCAATCCTTCTTAAAGTTTATCATAACGTTATTGATAAAGAACAGCTGTATAAATGGCTGGACGAACTAGACTTTCGGAAAGCCTTTGATGCTATTCAGTTGATATTGGTAAAGTTGTTAGGTTTGGATGAGAAGTTTGCTCTATGTCCTATTCCTGTCAATGAATCTTCCGACACAATTTCTTTGTTTATGGATATAGTTTGGTTCGGTGGTAACTTCGGCTTTCATGGTTATAATAGGAGTTTCCGATTTAAGAGCCAATATTTCCTTGTTACAACTTATCGAAAGCTCCAATTATATTATCGCTTTTATCGTTTCTCACCGCGTGAGATTCGTGCCTCCGTATTATCGGCAATCCCTCACAAAGTAATGTTAGCTTTTAAGGGTAGGCTTTAGAAAACGTTTTCATAAGGCACGCAAAAAATTGTTCGCGAACAAATTCAAAATTGTTCGCGAACAATTTTGTGAATCTCTTAGTACTCTTTAATCTATCCTCTGCCGAATGCGTATCCCCTTGCTGCCAGATACGTATTCTCGTTCCGCTAGATACGGTGAGCGTTGCTGTTAGATGCGGTGAGCGTTGTTGCTAGATACGTATCTGTCAGCAGCGCAATACGTATTTGTCGGTAGGGGAATGCGGTGAGCGTAGCACAGGAATACGCATCTAGCAGAATGTCTATACTGTAAGGCGTAGAACTCTCTTGGAAGTTTCAATCACTTATTTGAGAGCCTCGTCCTCTGTTCCTGACAATATATACTTTTGTTATTGACAATATGTACTTTCGCGCCCCACGAAATATACTTTCGTCAAAGAGCGACTAATGCGGGAAGTAGTTCGTTGAAATTGCGGATGCGGTTTGCTATAAATTTATATGCTGTTTGCGTAAAATTTCTAACCGCTTCCCCATATATTTATATACGGTTAGAAATTTACGGGGAAGCGGTTAGAAATAAATTTATATCAAATAAAAGTCTTTGGAGAAACGTATAGAAATGCAGATAGGTTTAAGTTTTAGTGAACGTTTATCTAAAATAGAATGGATATGAAGAAATGCACCCCATGAACTGAAGTGCATTTCTTTATTATTGAAATAGATAAAACTATTTGTCGTTACTTTGCATAAGCAACAGAACGGGTTTCACGAATTACTGTAATCTTAACCTGACCAGGATAAGTCATTTCGTTCTGAATTTTCTCTGCTATTTCAGAGCTTAATTTCTCACTCTCTACATCGTCCATCTTATCAGCACCAACGATGACACGGAGTTCTCTACCTGCCTGTATTGCGTATGTCTTTGTCACACCTGGATAGCTCATTGCAATAGCTTCCAAATCATTCAAGCGCTTAATGTAAGCTTCAACTATCTCACGACGAGCACCTGGACGAGCACCAGAAATAGCATCACAAACCTGAACAATCGGTGCAAGAAGAGTTGTCATCTCTACCTCATCATGGTGGGCTGCAATAGCATTGCAAATATCTGGTTTCTCTTTATACTTCTCAGCGAGCTTACCACCATAGATTGCGTGTGGTAAATCAGTCTCCTCATCTGGGACTTTACCAATATCATGCAATAAACCTGCACGCTTTGCCTTCTTTGGGTTTAAGCCTAACTCACTTGCCATAACAGCACAAAGATTCGCTGTCTCACGAGCGTGTTGGAGAAGATTCTGTCCATAAGAAGAACGATATTTCATCTTACCTACAATGCGAATCAACTCTGGATGCAAGCCATGAATACCAAGGTCGATAGCTGTACGCTTACCAGTTTCGATGATTTCATTATCAAGCTGCTTCTTAACTTTTGCGACAACTTCCTCAATGCGTGCAGGGTGAATACGTCCGTCTGCTACCAGCTGATGAAGTGCCAAGCGGCAAACCTCACGACGAACTGGATCGAAAGCTGAGATTACAATTGCTTCTGGCGTATCATCAACAACGATCTCTACACCTGTTGCAGCCTCCAAAGCACGGATATTACGACCTTCACGACCAATGATGCGACCTTTTACCTCATCGCTATCAATATGGAAAACACTTACAGAGTTTTCTATAGCTGTTTCTGTTGCAACTCGTTGTATAGTCTGAATAACTATCTTCTTTGCTTGCTGATTCGCATTAAGTTTGGCTTCATCAACGATCTCATTAATATAAGAAGCGGCATCCAACTTTGCTTGATCTTTCAAACTTTCAATCAAACGTTCCTTTGCTTCTTCAGAGCTAAGTCCAGAAAGTTCTTCTAACTTAATGCGCTCCTGCTCTTGCATCTTTTCAAGATCCTGTTGTTTTACCTGTAACAGCTTCTTCTCATTGTCTACACGCTGTTGCTGCTGATCAACATCTTGCTTGTGTCGATTGAGCTCCTCTTGACGCTGATTAAGAGCAACCTCACGTTGCTTTAATCTATTTTCTCCTTGTTGGATTTTGAGTGTGCGTTGTTGAACTTCTTTTTCAAGCTCGCTCTTTTTGTTAAGGAACTTCTCTTTGACTTCAAGTAATTTCTTTTCTTTTATTACTTCTGCCGCTTTCTCTGCCTCATTTATAGTGTCGTTGTATTTTCCTGTAAGGATATAGCGGAAAATAGCAAATCCACCAGCACAACCTGCAGACAAACAAAGCACAGCTATTACAACTGTAACAATTGGACTCATTTATTATTCTTTTATTATTTTAGTTAATATTCTCGTTATTTCTTTAATACTTCTTCGATTTCTGAAGTGAGTTTACCGAGAATATCATTGAATGGAGCCGTATCATTGCGTACTCCTTCTTTCTTATATTTCAATGCAATATCAAGCATTGCCATATACATAATATCCTTATCCCCTTTTTTACCTTTAAAAAGAGTAGAATAAGTATTGACAGTATCAGTAATTAATTTGGCTGCAGAACGATAATACTCCTCATCGTCGCGTGGAACGTTTACAGAGAGTTCTGTATCATAAACATGCAGTCTTATATGTAGCTTATCGTCTGCCATTATATTCTGGATTATTTCTCACTTAGAAGTGTTATGCACTTGTTAACATCCCGGATTAGTTTGGCAACACGCTTTTGTGCACCTTCCATATCACCATCAGTTACTTCGAGCATCTTTGCCATCTTTAACGAATTATAGTCAGCTTCTGCTTGAGATAACTCTTCTTGGAGTTGTTTAATTTCCTTCTCACGTTGATCAACAAGTGCGTAAAGTTCATCATTTTCTTTCTTCAGTTCTGCATACTGAAGAATCATCTGACGCACACGAGTTGCAAACGTATTGAGAGTTTTCTCATTCGAATCCATAATTCATTTTTGGACGCAAAATTACATTAAAGTTTCTGTTTAAGCAAATATATACCTAATTATTTTGACTCTGCTTGTTCTGCTGGTTTAGGTTCTTTCTTTGCTAAAGTTACAATCTGATAAACGAAATCAGTAGTCCATTTTCTACTAAAGCGCAGTCGCTGATTATATTGTCGAACCGCTACAACTGCTTTGATGACACCAGCATCAGAGAAGTCATTTTTATCGTAAATATCATTTACGGTCTTCTCTGTCATTGTGTATATCGCTTTTTTGAAGAAGCCTGGAACACGTAATTTGAATTTCATCAAATTGCCAATTAACATCATTAAGTCTTGTGTGAAGCCTTGGAATTGATAAAGATAAGGTTGTACATCTTGCATCTTCTTACAATTCTTTTTAATACTTGCGTCTATTTCATCAAAGAAATTATCATCAACTTTATATAAACTTTTCATGGTTTTCTTAACACTAGCCATTTCACCTAATCCCAACTTATTATGTAGGGTTGGAACATGGAATGTTTGTTTATATGTGCGTAAATCAGGGAGCATTGCCAAGTTGTTGATACCTAGGCGAGAAGCAAGTACTGCTTGAAAATAAACCCTAATAAGAGTCATATAGTCTTCCATACCTCCAGACTTCGCTGTTTCATCCCCACTTTTATTAAAAAGCTTTGAAATAAATCCCATTTCTTATATCTTGTTTTTAAGTTATTACAATGTAATTAAATTATTTATTCGCTTGCAAAGTTACTAAAAAAAACAAGAAAACACATTCTTAATGTATGTTTTCTCATTTACAGTTATTTTAATTAAATTAAATTTATTATCTTTGCATGCGTTATATATGCATCGTTGAATGAGGAATTATTTGCATGATAAACTCATAAGAGCTGACCTATTCAATTCCGTTATTCTTCTCTGCTCATAATAGCAACTAAATTATAAGTTAAGATATAAAACGAACTGATTATGAAAGGAATTGTTCTAGCTGGTGGATCTGGCACTCGTCTCTATCCGATAACGAAAGGAATAAGCAAACAACTTATTCCTATATTTGACAAGCCAATGATCTATTATCCTATATCGGTATTGATGTTGGCTGGGATCAGGGAAATTTTAATTATTTCTACGCCACATGATTTGCCTGCGTTCAAACGATTACTGGGAGATGGTAGTAGTTTTGGGGTACGATTTGAATATGCAGAACAACCCTCTCCTGATGGACTTGCTCAAGCGTTTCTTATAGGTGAAGAGTTTATAGGAAATGATTCTGTCTGCCTTGTCTTAGGAGATAATATTTTCTATGGTGCGGGTTTTAGTAGTCTGTTAAAGAATAGTGTTCAAAGAGCTGAAGAAGAAAATAAAGCAACAGTGTTTGGATATTATGTTAATGATCCTGAGAGATATGGTGTTGCAGAGTTCGATAAGAATGGAAAGTGTCTTAGTATAGAAGAAAAGCCAGAGCACCCCAAGAGCAATTACGCTGTTGTTGGACTTTATTTTTATCCCAATAGTGTTATTGAGATTACCAAACAGATTAAACCTTCTGCACGCGGAGAACTAGAGATTACGAGTGTAAACCAGAAATATCTAGATCAAGATATTCTGATGGTTCAAACTCTTCAGCGTGGTTTTGCATGGCTGGATACAGGTACGCATGATAGTTTGTCCGAAGCCAGTACTTTTATTGAGTGTATAGAGAAAAGGCAGGGACTTAAGGTTGCATGTTTAGAAGAGATAGCGTACAAGAAAGGATGGATAACAGCAGATCGTTTGAAAGAAGAAGCTCAACCGATGGCCAAAAACAATTATGGAAAATATCTACTTGAATTGATTGATTAGAATAAGATACGAGTCTTGTTAGCGGATGAAACAAAAATAAAACAAATATGGAAGAAACGACAAAACTAGAACTAGACAAAGAACAAGAGAAGGAAGGCGTAACTTCTTTCTTTGACTTTGCTGCTCTTTATCGAACCGTAATTCTTAATTGGTATTGGTTCGTACTTTCACTGATTATCTTTGGTGGAATTGGAGCTATTTATTTAAGGTACACCACACCTTTGTATCAATCAACAGCAAAATTGCTCATTAAAGATGATGACAATGGAAGTAGTAGACGAGGTTCTTCGTTACAGAACATAACTAACTTGGGAACAATCTCTAATTCCGCTGGTATCGATAATGAGATGGAGATTCTTTCATCACATTCTATTGCTGAAGATGCTATCCGAGATTTAAAGTTGTATGTGAATTACACGACAGAAGGAAAGGTTAAGGATGTTATAACATACCGTGACCAACCTTTGGTTGTAGATATTGATGCTGCCCATTTGGATAGACTGAATAGACCTATCAATCTTAACATTACAAAGAATGGTTCTTCATTTGTTGTTAATGGAACATATTCTGTTCCAACAGATGAGGAAAATAGTGAAGGTCCTTTCTCTATCAATAAAAAGTTTACGAGTCTGCCAGCAACAATCCCTACACGTGCAGGTATTATTACCATTAATTCTAATAATGGTAGAACTTTACATGAAGGTCAAGTTCTAAAGGTTAGCATTCTTTCTCCTAAGATGGCTTCTGATAAGTATGTAGGTGAATTAAAAATAGGTCAAAGTGGGAAAGGTACTTCTATCTTACAACTTCAATTGACTGATGAGGTTCCTCAACGTTCTCTTGATTACTTGAAGCAATTAGCAATTGTTTATAATCGTCAAGCAAATGAGGATAAGAATGCTGTTGCACACCAAACAGAGAAGTTCATTAATTCACGTTTGGAGAAGATTAATGCTGAATTAGGTAAGACCGAAGGTGAGCTTCAGAACTACAAGCAAAAGAATGGCATGGTGGAACTGAAGATGAATGCTAGTAATTCTGTTTCCAACCAGAATACATCAGAGCAGAAACTTGCAGAAATGGAGACTCAAATTGAGCTCTTTAATACGATTGCTCGTGAAGTAGAAAGCTCTTCACGCAATCTAACACAAGTTATTCCATCTAATGTAGGATTGGATGATGAAAGTTCTACTTCTTTGATTAATAAATACAATGAGTTAGTTCTTGAGCGTAATCGTCTCCTTCGTAGTGCATCTGAGAGCTCACCAGTTGTTGAACCTCTCACGGATCAGATTCGTGATTTAAATGTTAATATTCGTCGTGCTATTGCCGCTGCACGCAAGAACTTACAGATTCAGAGAGATGCAGTTTTAGCGCAGGTTACAAAATACACCGATCAAGTAGAGGAAACTCCTCAACAAGAACGTATGTTGACACAGATTGGTCGTCAGCAGGAGGTGAAATCAGGGCTTTATTTGATGTTACTTCAAAAGCGTGAGGAAAATAGTATCTCTCTTGCAGCAACAGCCGATAAGGGTAGGTTGATTGATGATCCACAATTGAATGGTAAAGTCAGTCCTAACTCAACATATATAATGTTGATTGCATTTGTCATAGGTTTGGCAATCCCTGTGTTTATCATTTTAATTATACAATTCTTCCGCTATAAGATTGAAGGACACGATGATGTTGCACGTCTTACCAAGTTACCAATCATTGCAGATATTGCAATTGCAAGTAATTCGGCTAAGGGTAAGGCTGATATTGTTGTTCATGAAAATCAGAACAACCAGATGGAAGAAATATTCCGTTCTCTACGAACGAATCTTCAATTTATGTTGCATGAAGGTGAGAAGGTTGTTCTTTTCACATCTTCAACCTCTGGAGAAGGAAAGACATTTACAGCAGCCAACCTTTCTGTCAGCTTTGGGCTTCTTGGTAAGAAGGTTATCTTGGTAGGTCTTGATATTCGTCGTCCACGTTTGGCAGAACAATTCGGCATTAACGATCACAAGCATGGTATTACTAACCTTCTTGTGAAAGATAATCCGAATAGAGAAGATGTTGAGGCACAGATTCTACCTTCTGGTGTAAATAAGAATTTGGATCTTCTCATGGCTGGTCCAGTTCCTCCTAATCCTGCCGAGCTTATTGCGCGCAATTCTCTTGATACGATTATTGAGATTCTGAAAGAGAAATATGATTACATCATGATTGATACTGCGCCAGTTGGTTTGGTAACTGATACTCTTCAGATTGCCCGTGTGACAAACGTTTCAGTTTATATGTGTCGTGCCGATTACACTCCAAAGGCATCTTTTGCAATGATCAATTCACTTGCAAAGGAAGAGAAATTGCCTAATATGGCTATGGTACTTAATGGCGTTGATATGTCGAAGAGAAAGTACAGCTACTATTATGGCTATGGCAAGTATGGCAAGTATGGTAGATATGGGCGATATGGTGGCTATTCTTATGGTAGTTATGGTAACTACGGAAATTATAGCAACAGCCATTATGGAGATAAAAATGACCATTCTGTAAAGCGATAAAATTAAAGGTTAAGAATGATAATAGCTATTGATTTCGATGGAACCATCGTAGAACATAGATATCCTAAAATCGGTGACGAAATTCCTTTCGCCACCGATACTTTGAAGATGTTAATCAAAGATGGTCATCGCTTGATCTTATGGAGCGTTAGAGAAGACGACTTACTCCAAGAGGCGGTTGATTGGTGCCACGCACGAGGCGTTGATTTCTGGGCAATCAATAAGGATTATCCAGAGGAAGAGAAAGAGAAGAATAATCATTTCTCGAGAAAGATTAAAGCTGACATGTTTATTGATGATCGCAATTTCGGAGGATTGCCCGACTGGGGAACAATCTATCAGATGGTGACAAATCATGAGACATGGGAAAGTCGAAATTTCTCTAATCATTCACTTGAAGATCAAAAGCCACCCAAGAAGAAGCATTGGTGGAATTTTTAATTAAGTAGTTAGGTTGAACAGAGAGGATATTCTTTGTTATTATATCCTCGAATGTTGAACAGTCAATTAACACGTTAACTATTTATTTCTCTATAATGAGCTCAGTATTGTACTGGGCTTATTCTTTTTACCTCAGTTTAATACCTTTGTTTAGTATCATTTCATATATCTTCTTACTTACTAGCTATACAGCATGGATTCTCAACTTGTGTCTAGCTTTCCAGTAGACTTACAGGACGACTGTCTACTTATTCGGCTAATGTAACAGATAAGTGTATAGTCAAATCAGGGAAAGTTAAAGTATCAAGTTATACACGTGTGTATAACTAATTATACACACGTGTATAATTGATTATACAAAGCTGTATAACTGATTATACAGGCGTGTATAAAATAATAGGATAAAGCTCTGGATACTTGTTCTTCCTTTTACATGGTAGAGATACTTAACAGCGAACGATTAGGATACTAATTATTTTGTGTTTATGACAATATAGTTACCAAAGGGAACTCCTCTTTATTTGAGAAGGGCATATCATTGATGTGGAAAGTGGGGTATAGGGTGAATATAGCAGAAGGGCTGACATCCCAATGAGGATTTCAGCCCTTAACTATATTATGTGGGGAAAGTATTTCTTTTATATCAACAATTAGCTTTATAAGCGTGTATAAAGCTAATATTGTCTTCCTAATCTAGAACTCACTTGTGAAGTGGAAACGAATATGTTCGAAGTCTTGTTGAGCCATACTCAAAACATAACTGGAATCAGCGAGGAAGACGTCACGCCCTTCGTTATCTTTAGCCATATATTGATACTTACGCTTCTTGAAATTCTCTAATTCGACCTCATCATCGGCCTCAATCCAACATGCTTTGTAGAGATGAACTGGCTCCCAGCGGCATTTCGCATTATACTCGTGCTCCAAACGATATTGGATAACCTCAAATTGTAATTGTCCAACAGTACCAACAATACGGCGATTATTGAATTGATTAACGAATGATTGTGCTACACCTTCGTTCATTAATTGCTCAATGCCTTTAAGGAATTGCTTAGACTTCATAGGATCATCATTCTCAATGTATTTGAAGAGCTCTGGAGAGAAACTTGGTAAACCACGGAAGTGAATCAATTCGCCTTCTGTTAAAGTATCACCAATCTTGAATACCCCAGCATTGTCAGGGAGACCAACAATATCTCCAGGGTAAGCCTCTTCTACCGTACTCTTGCGCTGTGCCATAAATTGAGTAGGGGAGGAGAAACGCATTGTTTTGCCATTGCGTACATGCAAATAGGGCTGGTTACGTTGGAATTTACCAGAGCAAACTTTGCAGAAAGCAATACAACTACGATGGTTAGGGTCGATGTTGGCGGTAATCTTAAAGATAAAGCCTGTGAACTTTGGCTCTGTAGGTTCTACGATTCTCTCTTCTGCCTTCGTTGGTCGTGGGCTTGGAGCTATCTCTACAAAACAATTTAAGAGTTCCTGTACACCGAAGTTATTCAAGGCAGAGCCGAAGAATACTGGTGCCACTTCTGCACGTCGATAGCCATTAACATCAAATTCTGGATAGACCCCATTAACCAATTCTAGATCATTGCGGAGTTGTTGAGAGAAATCGGCACCAACATGCTCTTCAAGTTCTTTAGAGTTGATATCTACTTCCACCTTCTCAGTAACTCGTTGCTTGTTGGGTGTGAAAAGGTTTAATTGTTGTTCGTAGATGTTATATACACCCTTAAAGCGTTGACCTTGACCGATAGGCCATGATAATGGACGCACACTGATTTGAAGTTCTTCCTCCAATTCATCTAATACGTCGAAAGGATCACGACCTTCACGATCCATCTTATTAATGAAAATGATAACAGGCGTGTTACGCATACGGCAAACTTCCATTAACTTACGTGTTTGTGCCTCAACACCTTTTGCAGAATCGACAACGATGATGGCAGAATCCACAGCTGTTAGAGTACGATAAGTATCTTCGGCAAAGTCTTGGTGACCAGGAGTATCTAGAATGTTTACTTTATACCCCTCGTAATCGAACTCCATCACAGAGGTTGACACCGATATACCACGTTGCTTCTCAATATCCATCCAGTCAGATGTTGCTGTCTTACGAATCTTATTGTTCTTAACAGCACCAGCCACTTGAATTTGTCCACCGAAGAGCAGGAATTTCTCTGTCAATGTAGTTTTACCAGCATCAGGGTGTGAGATAATGGCAAAAGTTCGTCTGCGTTCTATTTCGTTCATTTAAATTCTTTATGTTATTTGTCTTGTTCTTGTAATCCTTTGATACATTTCTTCAATGAGTCTTCCCAGTATGGAATCTTAATACCAAAGGTTTCTTTAATCTTTGTCTTGTCAAGTACAGAATAGGCTGGGCGTGTAACGGGTGATGGAAATTCATCGCTATGGCAAGGTTGTATATCACAATTACGATTGCCAACAAGTTCTGCAATCTTAATAGTAAAGTCATACCAGCTGCAAACACCTTCGTTAGAGAAATGATAGATACCATTGTTTCCTTCATATTTGCGTTGCTCGACAATATCGTAGATCGTATCAGCTAAATCGCCAGCATAAGTTGGAGTGCCACATTGGTCAAAAACAACTTTCAATTGTGGCTTTGTTGCTGTAAGATTAATCATTGTCTTAACAAAGTTATGACCAAATTCGCTATACAACCAGGCGGTACGGAGGATGATATGTTTCACTCCTGTTGCTTGAATCTTTTGTTCGCCATGTAATTTGGTTAAACCATATACGCCTGTCGGAGTACCTTTCATGTCTTCTTTACAAGGAGTATTATAGGGGTCGCCTCCAAAGACATAATCAGTGCTGATATGAACAAGTAAACCATTTACTTCTTTCATTGCAATCGCAAGATTCTCAGGAGCAATAGCATTGAGTGTCTCAACAATATCGCCTGCAGTTTCTGCTTTGTCAACATTTGTCCAAGCTGCGCAATTGATGATACATTTAATATCATTGTCTTTCACCATTTTGCGTATAGCTTCCAAATTAGTGATGTCTAACTTTGTATAACCATCACATACGTCTGTGAAGATATACTTATCTTTACTCTTTTGAGATACAATCTGCATCTCATTACCGAGTTGTCCATTTGCACCTGTAACTAAAATATTCATACCTTTATTGTTTTTATTCTTCACCGAAGTCTAACCCCTCTGTCTTGTCCTTTATATAATAGTCGGATAGCATACCAATAAAAGTTGTTACTTCTTTTAAGGCACGCTCTGTTTCTGGTGTAATCTCTTTCTTTTGTAGACGAAGCATCATGACTCCATAAAGTAAGTCAAAGCATGTCTCTATTTCACTTTTTGAAAGTTGAGAAGCTACATCCTTCAATCGATTGTCATTTGTCTTTGCCATTTTATCAGCAGTACGTTTAGTCTTACCTCTTAGTTCAACAATGAAAGGTAAGACACGATAATATTCTGCTGAATAAAAAGGGAACTTAGAAGATTGGAGTAACTCTTTATGAAGTTCTGTAAGTCCTTGCATCAAGACCTTATTAATCTGTAAGTGACCTCCCTCACGGCAACCTTCTTGATTCATCATTCTAACAAGATCACCAAACCAATCCCCCTCTTCTTCCTTTTGTTCGTCAGTATATTGAAATTGATCAATATATTCGGTACGTATTCTTGTGAGTGAACATCCATAAGCTCGAATGATATCTTCAATCTGCCACATATAAAGCAGATATTCTGCTACACTCTTTTTTCTTAATTCTTTTGCAACAAACATATAAAATACTTATTATTTGTATTTATTTCATCAGACCATCGACCGTAGGAAGGTGATAAAGATTGAATACCGTTCCTAAGAGCATGATAATCGAAAATAAAATAACAATAGAACCAATCACCTTATTTATTATAAGAATACCATTGACATCGAACTTTCCTCGAATTCTATCGATAAGCCATGTTAAACCATACCACCATAATAATGCTCCTGCTGGGATACAAGCGAAACCTACAATCATCTCAAACGTCTGCCCTGGTTGTACAAAAGCAAATTGTGCAAAACAAGCCATGAATAGGAAGATGATCAATGGATTTGAGAATGTTACGAGAAATGCGGTCAATCCATTGTGAAAAATACTACCTTTAGTCTTTCCGCTTTGGTGTACTTTCTTCATTGGATTTGACTTAAAACAATAAAGTCCAAATAATAAGAGTAAGATGCTTCCTGATATTTGGAGTATAAGTTTATAAGTAGGGTTTTGTAAAGGACCCATGATAAAGCTCATACCTAAACCAACTATAAGAGCATAAATAGTATCACTAACGGCTGCGCCAATACCTGTTATAAAACCATACCAACGTCCTTTATTTAAAGTACGCTGAATACATAATATTCCGACTGGACCCATAGGTGCTGATGCGATAATACCAATCAACAAACCTTTAAAGATAAAATCCAGTATATCTAATTGAATAGGAAATTGCATGCTTGTTATTTTGGGTGCAAAATTGCAAAAATTATGTGAGAAAAACAAATTTACCTAACAAAACTTTGTGGTATTCTAGTTTTTTCATAACTTTGCTCCAAGTATAATTAAACCTTAATTCCGCAACACTATTATAAATTAAACTTTTTAAGTACCTGAGCAACAAAAAGTTGCTCAGGATTTTGCCATGTCAGAATTTTCACTTATCTTAGTGTTGCAAAAAAAAACAAGAGAATCCAACGATAGACATGGCGAAGATACAAATTAAATCTGAGAGACTCACTCCTTTTGGGGGATTATTTTCAATCATGGAGCAATTTGACTCCACATTATCATCTGTCATCGACTCAACCCTCGGTCTAAGGTGTAGATCGTTCGGTTATCAGTACAGCGAAATCATCCGTTCTCTCATGAGTATCTACTTCTGTGGCGGTTCATGTATTGAGGATGTCACTACTCATTTGATGAACCACCTCTCACTTCATCCGACACTTCGCACTTGTAGCTCTGATACTATCCTCAGGGCGATAAAGGAGTTGACGCAAGAAAACATTTCATACACATCAGATAT